>JAHJLF010000073.1 GCA_018821925.1 Candidatus Edwardsbacteria bacterium | reverse complement strand
ATATACCAGGGAAGCGAATTGACCAGCGGAGAGCTCCAGACCGCCGGAGAGAACAATGCCACCAGGATGGTTGTTGCCGCCAGGGCCCAGTATCTTAGGCGGTTCTTTCGTATCACCGCGAAAAGCAATCCCACCAGTATCAGGGATATTCCGATACTATTGAGGATATCGAATCTTAAAATATCCCGCCACTTTGAGTACGGCACCCACTGCAGGAATTCCTCCAACCGAAACAGGTAGGCGATGCCCAGTATCTCCAAACCCCGGCGGGTGGAGAACCAAAGCCTTTTGCCAAAGGTGATATCCATCTGGTCTATCTTGGCGTAGCTCAATCCCACCGATAGCCCGGCCAGGAACAGAAAGGCCGGAGCGGTATAGGCGCCCAGCATCTGCCATAAGCCGAAGGCCTGGGATTGCCGGCAGGCCGGCGACAGAAAAGCGTCTATCGCATGACCCCGGATCATCCACAGCACGGCCAGGCCGCGGGCCCAGTCGATATGCAGCAGGCGGGGGGAAGGTTTTGGTATCTGGTTCATTGTCCCGGAATTATACGATAAATCCGGAGGGCAGTCAAAGGAAATGTCGTATATAAAATTGTCTTGAACTGCGGCGGGCTATATGTTAAAATATTTTCTTATATTATCAACCCAAAAATAATAAGGTGAGGAATATATGAAGAAGGCTCCAGGAAAGAAGGCAAATCCAGATCTGGGAAAGATCAACCAGGTCCTGGCCAAATATAAGGGCAACAAGGGAGCGCTGATCCCGGTGCTGCAGGAAGTGCAAGTGGCGCTGGGATTCCTGTCGCAGGACAGTTTGAGGGCCATCTCCGATGGCTTGGCGATACCGCTGAGCCAGATCTACGGGGTGGCCACTTTTTATACCCAGTTCCGCCTGAAGCCCATCGGTAAACATCTGGTGCGGGTGTGCCACGGGACGGCCTGCCACGTGGGCGGGGCCGAGAAGATAAGCGTGGCCATCGAGGCCGGCCTCAGCGTCAAGGACGGGGAGACCACGGCCGACGGCAAGTTCACGGTGGAATCGGTGGCCTGCCTGGGCTGCTGCAGTCTGGCACCGGTGATGATGGTAGACAACGACACCTTCGGCCGGCTGACCCCGGAGAGCGCCATCAAGGGGGTAAAAGAGTATTAAGTTGCTCGGGGCTGTCACCCTGAGAAGTGCATCATGCCTGACAAGTTGAACGGGTGAAAGCCGTCATCCTACGCCCAGCCACGTTTGGCAGCATTCTCAGGATGACATAATCTTTATCAAAAATGCAAAAAATTTCTCATATACAAGGAGGATCCTCCCTTGACGAAAAAAACCATAAAAGCCAAGGCCCTTCCCAAAAAGAAGGCCGTAAAAAAGCCGGCGGCACCGGATTACCGGATAGTGGTGGGCCTGGGCAGCTGCGGCATCGCGGCCGGCGGGCACAAGGTGAAGGCGGCCCTGATGGAGAACTTGAAAAAGACCAAGCTCAACGTTCGGGTCTCCGACACCGGCTGCGTGGGCATGTGCTACAGCGAGGTCCTGCTGGATGTCCATGACAAGCACGGCCAGGTCTACACCTACGGCAACATGACCCCGGACAGGATGCCTCGGTTCATTGACGAGCATTTGGGTAAGGGCCAGCCGGTGGCCGACTGGTTAGTAAGGGCCAGTGACCGGGCCCTGCCGGACGACAGCTTTTACGCCAAGCAGAAGAGGATCGTGCTGCGCAACTGCGGGCAGATGGATCCCGAGAAGATAGAAGATTACATGGCTCATGGGGGCTACCAGGCCCTGGAAAAGGCCCTCAAGAAGATGGCCCAGGACGAGGTCATCAAAGAAGTGCTGGATTCGGGCTTAAGGGGCCGGGGCGGGGCCGGTTTCCCCACCGGGCGCAAGTGGCAATTCGCCCGCGGCTCCAAAGGCGACAAAAAATACATCGTCTGCAACGGCGACGAGGGCGATCCCGGGGCCTTCATGGATCGCAGCGTGCTGGAGGGAGACCCCCACAATGTGATGGAGGGAATGCTGATCGCCGGGTACGCCATCGGGGCCGACGAGGGCTATTTCTACGTCCGGGCCGAATATCCCCTGGCGGTGGAACGGATTAAAATGGCCATTGAGCAGGCCAAGAAGAAGGGTTTTCTGGGAAAGAACATCATGGGCACCAAGTTCAATTTTGAGATGAAGATAAAAGAAGGAGCCGGGGCCTTCGTCTGCGGCGAGGAGACCGCCCTGATGGCCTCCATCGAGGGCCAGCGGGGCATGCCGCGTCTGAGGCCGCCCTTCCCGGCGGTATCCGGCCTGTGGGGCAAGCCCACCAACATCAACAACGTGGAGACCTTTGCCAACGTGCCCTGGATCATCCTCAACGGTGCGGCGGCCTTCGCTTCGCTGGGCACCGAGAAGAGCAAGGGCTCAAAGGTCTTCGCCCTGGCCGGAAAGATCGCCCGGGGCGGGCTGGTGGAGGTGCCGATGGGCATCACCATCAACGAGATCATCCACGAGGTGGGGGGCGGCATCAAGGACGGACGGACCTTCAAGGCGGTGCAGATGGGCGGGCCTTCGGGCGGCTGCATCCCGGCGGCCCTGGGCAATACCATAGTGGATTACGATTCGGTGGGCCAGACCGGGGCCATAATGGGCTCGGGCGGCATGGTGGTGATGGACGATACCACCTGCATGGTGGACATCGCCCGGTTCTTCCTGGATTTCACCCAGAAGGAATCCTGCGGCAAGTGCACCTTCTGCCGGGTGGGCACCAAGCGGATGCTGGAGATCCTGCAACGCATCACCAAGGGGCAGGGCCGGGAGGGGGACATCGAACTGCTGTTGGAACTGGCCGAGAAGATCAAGATATCGTCGCTGTGCGGACTGGGCCAGACCGCGCCCAACCCGGTGCTGACCACCATCAAGTATTTCCGCCAGGAATACGAGGCCCATATCAAGGATAAACAATGCCCGGCCCATTCCTGCAAGGAACTGCTGAAGTACGAGATCGTCCCCGAGAAGTGCGTGGGCTGCACCGCCTGCGCCAGGGTCTGCCCGGTGACCTCCATTTCGGGACAGGTGAAGAAACCCCACGTGATAGACCAGGAGACCTGTATCAAGTGCGGCAATTGCGTGACCAAATGTAAATTCGACGCCATAAAGGTGAGGTAGAAATGCAGATAAACATTACATTCAACGACAAACAGATCGCCTGCGATTCCAATCAGACCATAGTCGACGTGGCCAAAGAGCAGGGGGCCTTCATCCCCACCCTGTGCCACGACAGCAAGCTGGAGCCCTATGGTTCCTGCTGGGTGTGCCTGGTGGAGGTCAAGAACGCCCGGGGCTTCGTGCCGGCCTGCGCCACCAAGGTGATGGACGGAATGGTGGTGGAGACCGAGAACGACCGGGTGAAAGCCGCCCGCCAGATGGCGCTGGGGCTGCTGCTGTCCAACCACTCCGGCGACTGCATCGGGCCCTGCGTGGACACCTGCCCGGCCGGCTGCGACGTCCAGGGCTACACCGCGCTGATAGCGAACGGCATGGAGGCCGAGGCCATCAAGCTGATCAAGGAGACCCTGCCCCTGCCGGCTAGCTTGGGCCGGGTGTGCCCCCATCCCTGCGAGACCGAGTGCCGCCGCAACCTGGTGGAGGAGCCGGTGTCCATCTGCTACCTCAAACGCCACGCAGCAGATTTCGATCTCAACTCCGGCCAGCCGTACCTGCCCCCGGTGGCGCCCAACAGCGGCAAGAAGGTGGCGGTGGTGGGGGCCGGCCCGGCCGGGCTGACCGCCGCCTATTACCTGCGCCAGAAGGGCCATCAGGTTACCGTCTACGAGGCCCTGCCCAAGTCCGGCGGATGGCTGCGCTACGGCATACCGCAGTACCGCCTGCCCAAGGAGGTGCTGGACCAGGAGGTCAAGACCGTCACCGATCTGGGGGTGGAGATAAAATACAACCAAAGATTAGGCCAGGATGTCACCCTGGAAGGCCTGAAAGACCAGTATGACGCGGTATTCCTGGGCATGGGGGCCCACGCCTCCTCCAGGATGGGGGTGGAGAACGAGGAGGACCGCGGGGTGGTGGCCGGGATAGATTTTCTAAAACGCCTGACCCTGGGCGAACCCTTCGACTTTGCTCAGGGCAAGATTAAAAAAGTGGCCGTCATCGGCGGCGGCAACACCGCCATCGACGCCGCCCGGACATCCCTGCGCCTGGGGGCCCAGGAAGTGTTCATCGTCTACCGCCGCTCGGAAAAGGAGATGCCGGCCAACCCCTTCGAGATCGAGGAGGCCAAGCACGAGGGGGTCAAGTTCCAGTTTTTGACCGCGCCCACCCGGGTCATCGCCTGCACCCACGACAAGAACGGGGCCATCTCCTGCCAGAAGATGGAGCTGGGCGAGCCGGACGCCTCGGGCCGCCGCCGCCCGGTGCCGGTCCAGAATTCCGACTTTCATATCGAGGCCGACCTGATCATCTCCTGCATCGGCCAAAGCCCCGACCTGTCCGGATTGGGCGAGAATCATAATCTAAAAATAACCCGCTGGACAACTTTGGAGACCGATCCCGAGACCGGGGCCACCGCCGATCCCAAGATATTTGCCGCAGGAGATATGGCCACCGGGGCGGCCACCGTGGTAGAGGCCATCGGAGGGGCCCGCAAGGCGGCCCTGGCGATCGACAAATACCTGAGATACGACAAGACTGAGAAGAAAGTAAAACAATACAACATCACCAAGGGCAAGATCAACCAGGTTCCCAAGGATCTGTTCGCCGACGAGCCCAAAAAGGCCAAGGCCAAGATGCCGATGCTGGAGCCCTCCCAGAGAAGGAATTTCGACGAGGTGGAAAAGGGCTTCTCCCGCCTTACCGCCATCGAGGAGGCCAAACGCTGCCTGGAGTGCGGCTGCGCCGATATGCAGGAGTGCAAGCTGCGGGATTACGCCACGGTCTACGACGTGATGGTCCAGCGGTTCATGGGCGAGGTCAAGCAGCATCCCATCGACGACAGCCATCCCTTCCTGGTGCGCGACCAGTCAAAATGCGTGATGTGCGGCCGCTGCGTCAGGATGTGCCTGGAGGTGGTGGGGGCGGCGGCTTTGGGCTTCGTCTACCGCGGGTTTAACGCCATCGTGGCCCCGACAATGGAGAAGCCATATCCCGAATCGCCCTGCGTGTCCTGCGGAGCCTGCATCGAGACCTGCCCGGTGGGCGCTCTGACCGAACGGGTGCGGCACATCAAGCCCTCGCCCTGGAAGATGGAGAAAGTTCCCTCGGTGTGCACCTTCTGCGGAGTGGGCTGCGGCCTGGATCTGAATATCATGGACAACAAGGTGGTCCGGGTCACCGGTAGCGAGGACAGCCCGGTAAGCCAGGGCTCGCTGTGCTTCAAGGGCAAATTCGGCTTCGAACTGCTGCACAGCCTGGAACGCCTGAGCGCTCCGCTGGCCAAGGCCGGAGCCAAGCATAAAGAGATAGCTTGGTCCGAGGCCATAAACAAGGTCAACAACGATATCGATGCCATGGTCAAAAAATACGGGCCGGATTCGGTGGCGGTGTTCGCCTCGGGGAGGACATCGCTGGAAGAGGCCGAGGGCCTGCGCTCCTGGGCCGATAAAAAAGGCGTCAAACAGTTCGGCAGTTTCGCCTATGTCGAGAACGGGCGGGCGCTGAATGCCGTGGAGAATATCTTGGGGAAGGCCAGCGGCAAGGGATATCAGTCGCTGTCCGAGGCCAAAACCATTTTCCTGATCGGCTCCGATGCATATGCCGAGCACCCGGTGTTCTCCCAGATGATCAGAAAGGCCGTCAAGGGCGGGGCCAGCCTCTATTCCCTGCAGGAAAGATCCACCAAGCTGGGCGAGATCGCCGCGCAGGAATTGGTCATTAAAAAAGGCGGGTTGCCATTCGCCCTGAACGGAGTGCTCAAAGCCCTGCTGGCCAAGTGCAATTCCAAATATCCCGGATACAAGGAACTGACCAAGGCCTTGGGCAAGCTCAGCGCCGCAGCGGTGTCCACCAACAGCGGGCTCAAGAAGGGCGACATCGAGGACCTGGCCAAGCTGATCTTGTCCGAACAGAATTGCTTCTTCATATTCAATGCCGAAGGCATAGATGCCGAGACCGCCACAGCCTTGGCCAATATCATCCTGCTGATTGACGTTTCGGAGAATTTTATCGCCCTGCGGGCCAAGGCCAACGCCACGGGGGTGGACCGGTTTGTCAATATCGATGCTTCTGGGATACTGAAGGGCAAGATCAAGGCCGCGGTGCTTCTCAACGATGACCCGGTGGGCAGTCTGACCGACGGAGCCAAGGTCAAGACCGCTTTGGCCAAGCTGGAGAAGCTGATAGTTTGCGATATGTTTCTTACCGAGACCGCCAAACTGGCCGACATCATATTCCCGGCCTCCGGTTTTGCCGAGAGCGATGGCAGTTTCATCAACAGCGAGGGACGTCTGCAGCACCTCCAGGCAGGCATCAAACCGATCTCCGGCAGAACCACCCGGCAGGTGCTGGTGGAGCTGGGCGGCGCGCCGCTGCCCAACCTGCCCAAGGAAAGGCAGAAGGGAAAACAATTCGGCATCCCCAGCCTGAAGAAGGGCAAGGCAGTAAGCGTCGGATTCGCTTCAGACGTGATGGAAAAGAAGGCGGCCGAGCTGAAGAAGAAAGAGGGACTGCTAAGGTAAAAGCAAGAACAATCAAAACAGCCCAGGCATTATTGCTTGGGCTGTTTTTCAATTATCAAACGGTTTCTAACAGCCATTGACATACCACGATAAATCGATTATCCTTAAATAGACGCTCCCTTATTTCCAAGGTGAGAGAAATTTTCAATGATAACAAGGACGAATAGATGATTCAGGCAAAATCGGGCGATCTGGTAAAAGTACATTACACCGGGACCTTTAACGACGGAAAGGTATTCGACACCTCCGAAAACGGCGAACCGCTGGAGTTCATCCTGGGCTCGGGCCAGGTGATCCCTGGCTTCGACCAGGCCATCGACGGCATGAAGGTGGCCGAAAGCAAGAAAGTGACCATCCCGGCCGACCAGGCCTACGGACCGCATCATGAAAAAATGGTGGTGGAGATGGAGCTGGACAAATTCGGACCCAATGCCAAACCGGAGCTGGGCAAACGGGTTCATTTGAGCATGGAGGACGGGAAGCATGTGCCGGTAACCATCACCGCCCTCAGCGAAACCCACGCCACACTGGACGCCAACCACCCGCTGGCCGGCAAGGACCTGACCTTTGACCTCAAACTGATCGAGGCCGGGGATGTGCCCGAGGGCTATCATCAGGGCTGCGGCGGATGCGGCAGCGGACACGGCGATTGCGGGCACGAGCATGACCATGATCACGAACAGGGAAGTTGCTGCGGGGGCTGCGAGGACGAAGGAAATAAATAGTTATTCGTTATTAGTTGATCGTGAAACTGCTTTCAGGGACAAATAATTTTTCGATATTTAGAATATGCTGAAAGACCTGATATTAAAAAACCGGAGCTATCGACGTTTCGACCAGAAGCATCAGGTTGAACTGGCAACCTTACGGCACTTGGTGGAGCTGGCTAGGCTGTCCGGCTCGGCTGGAAACCTCCAGCCGCTAAAATACATCCTCTCCTCTGATCCAGAAACCAACGAAACTATTTTCCCTTTCCTGCTTTGGGCAAAATATCTGAAAGACTGGAAAGGGCCGGCAGAGGGCGAGCGGCCGACTGCCTACATCGTCATGTTGTGGGATACATCAATCTGTCTCAGTAAGATGCATTATGATGCCGGGATTTGCGCCCAAAGCATTTTGCTGGGCGCGGCCGAGAAAGGTTTGGGCGGGTGCATGCTGGCCTCGGTGAACCGTGAGGGGTTAAGAAAAGCGCTTGATATCGATGCGGGATACGAGATACCGCTGGTGATAGCCCTGGGCAAGCCGGCGGAGACGGCCGTGATAGATGATGTCGGGCCGGACGGGAAGATCGAATACTGGCGGGACGACAAGCAGGTGCACCATGTGCCGAAGAGACCGTTGAAGGAACTGATAATAAAAGAATATTAAATAGCATTAAATAGTTTACTAAAGCCCCGCTTAAGCGGGGCTTTAGTATTTGACCGCCCCCTAATCCCCCTCCCGCAAGGAGGGGGATATCTATTGTCTTCTTGGAATAAATAATATTTTTAAATTGGGAATATTATTCTCCGGTGGGCGGTATATTGGACAGCTAACCGTAAAACTTCAACCAATTAACCGGAGAAACGAAGATGAAAAACAGGATCTTCCCCCTGATCGCGGCAGCAGTGCTGGCTTTAATCTCGGCCAGCCTGATCGGAGCCGCCGGAACAGGCGTTATCAATTGTATTGTCATGGATAATGCCAACAACAATCTGCTGACGGGTGTTACGCTGAGAATACCCGGTACATCCTATGTCGCTGTTGGCGACAAAGCCGGGCATTACCAGTTCACCGGGCTTCCCGAAGGGACCTACACCGTGGAAGCCAGCCTGGCCGGTTATCAGACCATGATCAAAAAAAATGTCAAAGTAAAGACCAACCAAATCGTCAAGCTTGCTTTTAAATTAAAAGCTCATCAGAAGAAAGGGTTGTTGCAGCGCCTGGGGCTGACCAAGGATGAAAAAAAATATATTTCACCGCCCTGCGCCATGGTTGCCTGCAAAATGGTTGCCGCCGAGTGCGATCAGATGGGTGGATACAGTCTGCCAGCCGATTTCAACACCGAGGAATATTCCCGGATCTACGAGAACCGCTTTTTGGAAGTTGTCCAGAACCCGCTGTCCACCTTCTCCATCGACGTAGATCCGGCCTCCTATGCCAACGTCCGGCGCTTTCTCAATTACGGTCAGATGCCGCCCAAGGATGCGGTTCGCATAGAGGAGATGATAAATTATTTTGATTATGACTATCCCCTGCCGGACGACGGCCGGCCCTTCTCCGTTATCACAGATGCCTCTCCCTGCCCCTGGAATAACGGTCACCGGCTGGTTAGGATAGGGATCAAGGGCAAGGAGATACCCCGCGACAAACTGCCTCCCACCAATCTGGTCTTTTTGATAGACGTCTCCGGCTCCATGCAGAGCCCCGATAAACTGCCCCTGCTCAAGTCGGCCTTCAAGATGCTGGTCAATCAACTCCGGCCGGCAGACCGGATAGCCATTGCGGTCTATGCCAGCTCCGAGGGCCTGGCTCTGCCGTCAACTTCCGGCAAAAACAAAAAGGCCATCCTGGATGTTCTGGACAAGCTGGAAGCCGGGGGATGCACGGCCGGTGCGGCCGGGATCCAGCTGGCCTACCGGACGGCCAAGGAGAACTTCATCAAGGGCGGCAACAACCGGGTGATACTGGCCACCGACGGTGATTTCAACGTGGGGGTCTCCAGCACCTCCGAGCTGATCCGGATGATCGAGCAGAAGCGTGAGGAGGGGATATTTCTGTCGGTTCTGGGATTCGGCAGCGGCAACCTGAAAGACTCCCGGATGGAACAGCTGGCCGACAAGGGCAACGGCAATTACGCCTACATCGACAACATCACCGAGGCCAAAAAGGTGCTGGTCAACCAGATGGCCGGGACCCTGTTCACCATCGCCAAGGATGTCAAGATCCAGGTGGAGTTCAACCCGGCCCGGGTCAAGGCCTACAAGCTGATCGGCTACGAGAACCGGATGCTTAACAAGGAGGATTTCAACGACGACAAGAAGGACGCCGGGGAGCTGGGGGTGGGCCATACCGTCACCGCGCTTTACGAATTAGTGCCGGCCGGGTCAAAAGAAAAAATCTCAAAGGTTGATGATCTCAAATACCAGAAAGTTACGCCAAAACCAAACAGCAATTTTTCCGGAGAGTTGATGACTGTCAAATTGCGCTACAAGGATCCCGACGGGAACAAGAGCCGTTTGATAACGAAAGCGATCTACGATGACAAGGCTGAAATGGCAAAGATGCCAGAAGACCTGCGCTTTGCCTCGGCGGTGGCCGAGTTCGGCCTGCTGCTCAGGGATTCGGAGCATAAGGGAAACTCCAGCTACCGTCAGGTGCTGGAGTTGGCCAGAAGCTCCAGAGGGAATGACACCGAGGGGTACCGGGCCGAGTTCATCAAACTGGTGGAGGCCGCCAGCCAGCTGGCGGTGAAGCAGGATTAACCGTTAAATTCATTTCAAGCCGTGGCTTTTTAAGCCGCGGCTTTTTGTTTATAAAATCTCGCTTGACTTTGATTTTGAATTCAGGTATCTTAATGGAAGAGGGACTGATAGAAAATTGTCATCCTGAGGGAACTTCAAAGCCGAAAAGGTTGAAGGATGACAGTTCCCCCATTCAATTTATCAGGCATGGTTGTATTCTCAGGGTGACATAGCGCATTCGTTCATATTTAAGGATATTAAATTGAAAATAACCATCTGTCAGCTTAACCCCCTGGTGGGCGATATTGAGGGAAATGCCAGGAAGATAACCGGCGTTCTGGCCCAGACCAAGGCCCAGAAGCCTGATCTGATAATCTTTCCCGAATTGTTCCTGACCGGATATCCGCCCCGGGATCTGCTGGAGAAGCCCTGGTTCATAGATCGTTGTGGCGCAGCCATCAAGGAACTGACAGAGGCTTCTTTTGATTATCCGGATACCGGACTGATATTCGGCGCTCCCACACCGACCGGTCGTAACATCGGTAAAGGGCTTTTCAACTCGGCTGTCCTTATTCACAAGGGTAAATATACCTGCCAGCACAAGACCCTGCTTCCCAGCTATGACGTGTTCGACGAGGTCAGGTATTTCGACCCAGCGGATTCGGTTGGGCTGGTTGATTTCAAGGGCCAAAAGCTGGGCATGACCATCTGCGAGGACGCCTGGAACCATCCTGATCTGTGGCCCAAGCGCAAGCCTTACGATTACGATCCGGTGGCCGACCTGGCCAAGATGGGGGCCAGCCTGCTGATAAACATCTCGGCCTCGCCGTTCGAAGCCGGCAAGGAAAGGACCCGGTTCGAACTGATCGGGCGGCACGCTAAAAAACACGGACTGCCGTTCATCTATGTCAACCAGATCGGCGGAAACGACGAGTTGGTGTTTGACGGCCGGAGTTTCGGGGTGGACAAAAACGGGCAAATGGCTTGGTCGCTGCCTGCATTCCAGGAAGATGTTGTGACCATCGACAGTTCCCTGTCGGGCAAACCGGCCGAACTCCCGGTTCAGGATGAAATCGAATCAATATATTCAGCCTTGAAACTGGGGGTGCGGGATTATTTCCGAAAATGCGGCTTTAACCAAGCGGTGGTGGGGCTTTCCGGGGGGATCGATTCGGCGGTGGTGGCGGCTATCGCCGCCGAGGCGCTGGGGCCGGACAACGTGCTGGGCATTACCATGCCCTCGCCCTTCTCGTCACAAGGAAGCGTGGATGATTCCCGGAAGCTGGCAGACAAGCTGGGCATTCAGATAAAAGAGATATCAATCACCGAGATATACGAAAAATACCTGGAGATCCTGGAACCGCATTTCGGCGAAAAACCGCCGGACATCGCCGAGGAGAACATCCAGGCCCGAATCAGGGGCAACATCCTGATGGCGGTTTCCAACAAATTCGGGCACTTGGTGCTGACCACCGGCAACAAGAGCGAGCTGGCGGTGGGCTACTGCACGCTTTACGGCGACATGAGCGGTGGACTGGCGGTGATATCTGATATTCCCAAGACTATGGTCTATAAACTGGCCGAATATATCAACCGTGACAGGGAGATCATCCCCCGGGCCATAATCACCAAGGCGCCCTCGGCCGAGCTGAGGGCCGATCAAAAAGATCAGGATACCCTTCCGCCGTATGAAGTGCTGGACAGGATACTGGCAGGATATCTTGAAGGCGATCTGTCGATTGATCAGCTGGTTGGCCAGGGATTGGACAGGGATACGGTGGAGTGGGTGATCCAGGCCATAAGAGTCAATGAGCACAAGAGAAAGCAGGCGGCTCCGGGCCTCAAAGTCACCAGCAAGGCCTTCGGCGGAGGTCGCCGTATGCCGATCGCGGCCAAGTACTGACTGTAAATCCTGTCAAAAAATAATGACCGGCAAAATTAAGAATAAGGAGGAGAACGCATGGCTTCTCAAGTAGCCCTGAAATTGAAGTGCCCTGTCTGCCGCAAGAGCCTGATGGACAAAGGGCATAAGATCGACGGCCAATCCGCTATCGGCTTGAGGGTGGATGTCAAAGGAAAGAAAGGCTGGCTGAGGCTCTCGCCGGTCTACGGCAGCTACAAGGTGGAAAGCGAGTTCCCCATCGCCAAGGGCTCCATTGTCAGGATATCGTGCCCCCATTGCCAGACGGCGCTGAAGGGTTCCACCGAATGCGAGATCTGCGGCGCCTCGATGGTGCCGATGATGCTGGAGGAGGGCGGCAAGATGTTCATCTGTTCCCGCCGGGGCTGCAAGAAGCATTTTTTAGAGTTCGAGGATATAAACGGGGCGTTGGCCAAATTCCACGATACTTATTCCTACCCGGGTAAACTGCCCACCGACGCAGGGGCCATAAGCAAATCCAAGAAACAGGAAAAAGAGAAAGAGGTGATTCATAGCGGAACCTTCCTACAGTCTTATTGTCCCCACTGCCAGCGAAGCCTGATAGACAAAAACTCCATAAAATTCATTGTGGTCAGGAGAAATGGCCGGGAGGGCAGCCTGATGATAAATCCCTACCTCAATGTTTTTACCAACCGGTCCACCATAGAGATCCCGGAGGGAGAACAGGTGAAGGACCTGAAATGCCCCCATTGCCGCCACAGCCTTATCGAAAAAGGCCGCCGGTGCGATAAATGCCAATCCTACACCGCCAAGATCACCGTTTCGGCCATGCAGAAGCTGATATCCTTCTATATCTGCCTGCGCAAGGGCTGTTTCTGGCACGGGATGTCGGACAAGGACACCAAGCTGATCATGCTGGAGGACAGCCCCGAGTGGTAAGGTCTGTATAAGACGCTCTGACTTGCCGTTTACAGAACGAAAAACAAGGAGAATAGCGGAAGCGGGTAAGTTCGGTATATTTATCTTGACACTTTGAAGGCAAGGATTTATAATATAAAACACAGTGGATTGAAATATTTCACGCTAGTATCCCTTCTAACTTTTAACTTATAAGGAGGTGCCAATGTCCCACATCACTGATGTTATTGCCAAAGTCAAGGCCAAGAATCCGGGAGAGCCGGAATTCCATCAAGCGGTAGAGGAGGTCATGAAGACCCTGGAGCCGACCGTAGCCAAGCACCCCGAGTTCGTCAAATGGAAGATATACGAGCGGATCTGCGAGCCGGACCGGGTGGTAATGTTCCGGGTGCCCTGGGTGGACGACAAGGGCGAGGTCCAGGTCAACAAGGGTTTCCGGGTACAGTTCAACAACGCCATCGGGCCCTACAAGGGCGGCCTGCGCTTCCACCCCTCGGTCAACCTGGGCATCATCAAGTTCCTGGGTTTCGAGCAGGTATTCAAGAACAGCCTGACCACCCTGGCCATGGGCGGCGGCAAGGGCGGCTCGGACTTTGACCCCAAGGGCAAGAGCGATATGGAGGTGATGAAGTTCACCCAGTCATTCATGCGCGAATTGTTCCGTCATATCGGCCAGGACACCGACGTGCCCGCCGGCGACATCGGAGTGGGCGGCCGGGAGATCGGCTACATGTACGGTTATTATAAAAAGATCCGCAACGAGTTCACCGGCGTGCTGACCGGCCGGGCCCGGGAGTACGGCGGATCGCTGATCCGGCCCGAAGCCACCGGCTACGGCGCGGTCTATTTCGGGGCCGAGATGCTGGCCACCCGCAAGAAGGACTACAAGGGGCTGCGCTGCATCGTGTCCGGCAAGGGCAACGTTTCCCAGTATACCATCGAGAAGATCACCCAGCTGGGCGGCAAGGCCCTGTCCATCTGCGATTCCGGCGGAACCATCATCGACGAGGAGGGCATCGATGCCGAGAAGCTGAAATTCATCATGGATCTGGAGAATGTGCGCCGGGGCCGGGCCAAGGAATATGCCGACAAATACAAGAGCGCCAAGTATTACGAGGGCAAGAGCGTCTGGGATGTGGTCAAGGAACAGGGCATCAAGTTCGACTGCGCCTTCCCCTCCGCCACCCAGAACGAGATCGACGAATTGCACGCCCAGGCCATGGTCAAGAACGGCTGTTTCCTAGTCTCCGAGGGCGCCAACATGCCCTCCAACCTGGCGGCCATCAAGATCTACCAGGGCAACAATGTGCTGTACGGGCCGGCCAAGGCGGCCAACGCCGGCGGCGTGGCCACCTCCGGACTGGAAATGGCCCAGCAGAGCTCCCGCTGGTACTGGAACCGCGAGGAAGTGGACCAGAAGCTGCAGAGAATCATGCAGGCCATCCACCAGCAGTGCCTGGACGCCTCCGAGACCTACGCCACCAAGGGCGACTATCTGGCGGGCGCCAACATCGCCGGGTTCGTCAAAGTGGCCAAGGCCATGGTGGCCCAGGGCGTGGTATAGACCTAACCCCAACCCTTCCCCGTGAGGGAAGGGAGTATCAAAGAGCCCCGCAGAGATGCGGGGCTCTGGTTTATTTGAGACATAGCTATTTAATATAAAAAATATATTGACAAAAAACCATCGAGGATATACAATTGCCCTATTAAATGGCAAAGTCAAAATATAATCTTTAAAAGCGGAGAAGGACCATGGCTAAAGATCAGGACATTAAAAAGGACGGTAAAAAGAAGGCCGGGAAAACCCTGATGGAAAAAAGACTGGCTAAAAAAGCCAAAAAATCAGGCAAGTAAAAACAGAAGCCGGCCAGTCAACCGCCGCGATCACGGAAACAACAAAGACCCCGCTTACCGCGGGGTCTTTAAATACTTGACAGAAGAAGGATAAGTATTTATAATGAACAAAAGATAATTATTTGAAATCCATAGGAAGTGACGATAATGAAACAACTATCAGTGGTTTTCCTGCTGGTACTGTTAGCCGGTTGCTCCCAGGCCCCGAATGAAGATCTTCAGTTGCAAATCAGCCAACTGGCAAATTCCGATATCATCTGGGAAGGGACATCTTTCGGCCTTTATCCAGCGATCATGGATAAAGAGGCGCAAAATATTTTAAAACAGGGAAAAACTGCGGTGCCCGGGTTGCGCGGCGCCCTGTCAGACACAAATAAATTTGCCGTCGCCCACGTTCTGCTGACCATGATAGGAAAAAAGGAATTCCCGGCCTCGGCTGAACATTGGAACGGCCTGCGGGTTGACCTGGAGGCCGACGGCACGGTCAAGCTCCACCCGGAACAGATGGACGAGATAAAGAAAATGTGGCCCGGCAACTGATATGGCTGCCACAAAGCCCCCGCCACAGGCGGGGGCTTTGTGGTTAAGGGGCTATATCATTGTCGTTGACTTATGGGGTGGGTTTATCTATAATTACATCTATAATTCTTAAAGAGAACGGTTTTATGAAGATCAAGGGCATGATCATAGCCGCCCGCAAGGAATTCGTGAACGAAAACTTCGGTCAGGGGGCCTGGGAAAAGGTGATGGACGGACTTTCGCAGGAGGACCGGCAGCTGATAGGCGAATCCATCCTCTCCAGCCAGTGGTATCCTTTCGAGATCGGCGACCACATAGACAAGGCCATAGTCAAGGTGCTGGGCAAGGGTGACAATCTGGTGTTCGAACAGCTGGGGGCCAAGTCGGCCCAGAAGAGCCTGGCCAAGGAGCACCGGACATTCCTGGCGCCGGGCAATCCACAGGCTTTCATGAAGAAGACCGGCTCCATCTATAAGTTCTATTACGATACCGGCTACCGGGAATACCAGGCCACCGGCCCCAACTCCGGGGTGATAACCACTCATGAGGCCAAGACCTTTTCAGTCCCGGACTGCCTGACGGTGATCGGATGGTACAAGGAGGCCCTCAAGATGTGCGGGGCCAGGGATATCAAGATGATTGAGGTTGAATGCCGGGCCACCGGCGGCACGGTGTGCCGCTATAAGGTGGAGTGGAATATGTGATCATTGTGTCATCCTGAGAACAATCCTGTGCATGGCAAGTTGAAGGATGACACAAAACGAAAAGTAACTTAAAGCTCCGCAGTTTTGCGGGGCTTTGTCCTTTGTGTCCAGAGCAGACCTTGTTGATAGGCAGCACAGCAGGTCTTGGTATCTGGCATACCCAAAAGAATACGGCCGGTTAAGCTGGAAGTTGAAAAGCTGCTTGGGGTGGAATTTATGGTAACCGACGGGAAAGGCAAGGGTATTTTTAAGGTTGTCGGGCATAATAGGTTTATTAAATTATTGAGTTGAGCGAGATGGGTTTTCTTGCTGATTTTTGCGTAGCGCAAAATTAATTCTTAGCAACAATTTGCACATTATCTGATAACCAGCCCATTTTATCAATAGCCTCTTTCATAATGTCTGAAACTATAACAACATATTCATCGCTATAAGTTTTTAAATCAGAAATAAGACGTTCAAGATGTTCCAATTCATTATTTTTATTTATATTTGTAAATAATGTATTCAACGCAATTAAATCCGAAAGGGTATAGTATGTTTCACCATAGGTCTGATCTGTACTCGTTACAAGCTCATACTCATTTAAATCAAGTGTTTGAATTGAATTATAAAAATCTTTATTATCTAAGTGAAAAACAGCCTTATCTCTTATTGTGCCCAAGATGGTTCTATCAAAGGTAGCTACTTTTTTTAAATAGATAGCTACTTTTGATTTATATGTATCGAAGCTCTTAAAAAGGATTTTATTTTTTTGTAATTCCCGTATCCCCTCATGTAAAATACCACACATAAAAAAGAAATAATTGTGTGTAGCACGTATATCAGAAGGTTTATTATCACCGGATTTGATGCTTACCAAAGTGCTTCTACAATAATTGATCGAATTCAAAATACGTCCAAAAGTTAGGAATGTGATAAATAAAGGCTCGTTTTTGTAATGATCATAGGTCGATTTTGTTATAAAATAACGTGTAGGATGGTTGTGATCCATGGCATTGTTTCTCCCGAAGCTACCTAGTTCAAGGTTTATAATTACTACGTTCTTTTTATGAATCCCAGCGCCTGGTCGTTGTCGCCGTCCATGATCACCGAGACGGTGGCGTCGTTAGTCTTTGTGGAATTAAAAATAGTTCTGTTATTCCGTTGGAGTATTAGTTATAACTAAATTATCAAGCACATAATCAAAATCCTCTTGTTTGAATCTTGATTTATTAGCGATGTATTCAATTTTCAAATAATAGTTAACCAGATGGATAAAACCAGTTATCCCTAAATTATTGCCTTTTATGCTAATACCTTCACCTCCGGCGGTGGCTACTGAGCTGGTGAAATAAATCAAATGAACAGGGCATTCGTTGACCTTGATATCTTTTGTGCCCACAACATTATATTTGAAGTAGTAGCGGGGTTCAAAAAAGCGTTCTTTTTTATCTTCAATAAATTCAGAAAATGATTGTGTAGTCTCAAAAACAGAAATCACAAAAACAGGCTTTAATAATATTAAACCGCCAATAACGTCCAGTTCTCTTTGATAACGTACAGCAGAAACTCTTTCGGTTGAATTTTTACCAGATGATCGAGGTTCATAATCTTTGGGGAAAGCTACGGAGAATGGGTATTTGGAATCAATATAATGAGTTTTATTAACCGAACCGCTTGTGGCACACCCCATAATAAATCCCATTAGTAGTATTAGCACAAGCTTGTGCATATTAGTTCCTCCTATCGTTTCTAGTTCCTTTTAATGTATCCCAGTGCTTGGTCGTTATCGCCGTCCATGATCACCGAGACCGTGGCGTCGGCCATCATCTTGGAAACGTTGATCACCTTGATGACCTTGTCCATCTTCTTGGCATCCGGCAGTATCCTCTTCAGCAGGTTGGGGGCGTTATTAAAGAACTTCTCGTTGAACACCATGTTCTTCTCGTCGGGATACAGCGGCAGGTAGCGGATCCGGGCCTCCACCAGGTCCTGGAAGAAATGGGTGCCGAAGGAGACCTCGGGCACGTAATCCTTCTTCTTTTTGGCCACCTCGATCAGCATGGCGGTGTTGTTGATGTCCGAATACCCCACCCGCACGCCCAGCTTGATGTCGCCCCGGCTGCCCCAGCGGCCCGGCCCCATCAGAATAAATTTCTGGCGCGGAAGTTTATTATTCAACTCGCCGATGGTTCGCCCCACCTGGATCAATTCCTCCATGGTGGGCAGGGAATCGTATTCCTCTGGATCTACATACACCAGGTATTCGATATCCTCCACCTGGGCGGTGGTGATGAACTTGTCGGCGGTGAACAGGATGTCGTCCTTGGGCACATCCTGGGGCACCGGGATGTTGTGCACACCGCCCGATTGGCTTTGGGGCCGGCACTGCAGCAGGTACAGCTTGTGGATGTCGCCGTCGCAGGCGAACTCTATGTCCACAGGCCAGCCCAGCTCTTTGCTGAGGATGTCCAATATGGCCTTGATCTGGGGGATGAAGGGGCCGTGGGTCAGCAGTTTGGAGAAGGTGACCACCGGAGCGCCCTTGTCGTAATCTATCATGGTGCCCACCGGAGAGAACAGCTGGCCGTCCTGGTAGATGGAGATGATCTGGGGCAGGGCCGGATATTCCTGGCCGCATTCCTGCAACAACTTCTCGAAATTGACGGTCTCAAAGCGGCGGGTGGTCAGGTTGATAACGTCGATGTTCTTCTGGGAATACCACATCACCTCCTCGGGGCTGACATTCACTTTCAGGCCGGGCTGGCCGGGGCAGACCAGGGTCGGGTAATCGTCGCCCATCCGGTCCACCGCCCGGGTGCCCAGGCCGGCCACCAGCCGGATGATGCCGTCCTCCCGCTTGATGCGGGGCGACCAGCGAAACTCATTGGAGCTGAAAGCCACCCCGGCGTAGGCCGGGAAAAAGTATTTTCCGATTCGGCGGCCCACCACCTCCTGGATGACGATGGCCATCTCCTCGTTGAAGTCCAGCAGTCCCCGCTCCCGGCGGTACTCGATGGGGTCGGGCCCGAAGACGCTGGCGTACACCTCCTCGATGGCGTCTATCAGGGCCTCCAGCTTCTCTCGCTTGGTGCCCTGGTTGGCCACGAACAGGCTCTTGTATTTTCCGGCAAAGGAGGAGCCCAGTGTGTCCTCCAGCAGGCTGGAGGAACGCACCACCAGCGGACGATCAGCGAAATCGTCCAGGGCCAGACTCAAGCCGGCGATGATCTCCGGCGACATGGAGGAATTCTTGAATATCTGCTCGATGTAAGGGTACTCCTGGCGGATCTCCACCGGATCGCGGTACTTGATGGTGGGCATCTCCTCCAGTGCGTTGAAGTGCAGAAAATCCATAATGCCGTCCGAGGTAACGTACCACGTCTTGGGGATGGACAGGTTGCGCAGGGCGATGTTGTCTTTCTTGGCGGCCAGCAGTATTTTTTCAGCCCTAAACAATCCGGCGGCCTTGCCGCCCAGCTTGCCGTTGCCGGTGGCTGGCCCGATGGTGCGGGACAGCACCGGGGCGAAATCGAACACCGTCACAAAATTCTTGGTGGTATTTATGTAATCCAGGTCCTCGCTGAAGAATCGCCGGATCAGGGCCACCCGGACTCCTATGCGTTCCTCAGGCGACAGGGTTTTCTGGGCGTCGGGCATCAGGCTGAAACGGGTGACGGCCTCGGTGATATCGGCCAGGGGGACGTCCCTTTTCTCGGCGGCCATGGCCAGGAAGCGGGCCTGTTCGTGCTTGACCCACAGGCTGATCATCCGGACGATCTCCTCGGCGCTGACCTCCTGGGCGGCGATGGTGAACACCTCGTCCATGATCTCCTGCAACAGCACCTGGTTCAGGCGGGGCACGGGCTGGTTCTCGCTGTACTCCCAGTCGGTGGAGGTGGACTCTAATCGCTTCATCAGCACCTCGATCCTGGAGATGTTGCGCTTGTAGAGGTGGTTCATCATTTTGCGGCCGATCCGGCTCAGCAGTACGGGGTTGGTGTCACGCAGCAGGTCGATGATCACCTGCCATTCGGGCTTGTTATGGGGCAATGTGGTTCTCCCGTTGGAGTTTATAATTTATTTAATGACCTCACCCATCCCTCTCCTGATAAATCAGGCGAGGGTGTGACCAAGGCCGGACATGATGCATCATGTCCCTACAATTGACCGATGTGTCATTCCCGCGACGGCGGGAATCCAAGTGGTAGATAATATCAAAATATTCAGTCTAACAAAATAACGCCATGGCCGGTGCGGCCATCAATCATCACCGTCAGCGGCTTGGCAAAGCGCAGGTGCCGGACGTTCTCCGATTCGCCGATCACCGGCCCCTGCTCCAGCCGGGCCCAGTCCATCCCGCCGTGCTCCGGGTCCAGGGGCACGGTGAAATATCCGATCCTCAGCGAGGTCATGTTCTGGAAGAAGTGCGAGCCCTGAGAGGGATCCACATTCATGTTGGGCAGGCTGACCTCGACCATGGTCTTGGCCCGGCTGATCTGGTTCCATTTTACAGGGATGCCCAGCCAGGGATCCGACGATCCCCAGCGTCCGGGGCCGATTAGAATATAATTGCGATCCTCCTCTTTGAGCCGGGCGTTAAATTTCTCTATCTCGTAAGTTATCTGCTGGCTGTTGGCGGCATTGAAGGTGTCGGGCTTGACATAAACCACATCCGCCAGTTCCTTGTTGACCCCGTTGCCCAGCACCTGATGGCTGTAACACAGGGCATTCTTAAAATTATTCTCCTTGAGATCTACCTTGACCAACTCGTCGCCCACCACCAGGGGGCGCACCTGCAGAAAACCGAACTCGGCCGGAAGCACGTTCCGGGCGTCCAGGCTGACCGCAAACTCCATCTCGATGGGACAGCCCATGGCCTCCCGGGAGAGTTGCAACAGCCGCTCCAATATCCCGGCCAGGGGGAAGATATCATTTTTCAGGATATTGGCAAAGGTGACGCTGCGGGGCCCGGGCTGGTTGATGCCGTCGTAGAATTGATCGTTCTGGGGCGAATAGGTGGAGGCCAGGTTGCCCAGAGTGCCGTCCAGCTCGGCCTGCTTCAGATCGGCCTTCAGCAGGAACTGGTCCTCATCGGCAAAGGCAGTGGTGGCCAGGGACTTCATGTTTATGGCGTAGAATTCGCGCTGGGAGTTGTTGAGCATCTCCTTGGTGGTGCCGAACTGCGGCAGGACCCGGGGATAGGCCGGGGTGAACCTTAAGGATGATCCTCCGTCCACCACCGTCTTGCCCAGCCCCAGGGCCACGTTGACCACCCCGTCCTCGGGGGTGGCGCTGCCCACCGGGTAGTAGTTGTAGGAGCGGGCCACCCCGGAGAAATCGGGATAGAAGCTGCCGTCCCGTTTCTGGCCCACCACCTCCTGGATGACCACCGCCATTTTTTCCTCCTCCACCCGGTGGTTGGTGGATTCGATGTAGGCCTTGGCCTGCTGGAAGAAGGTGGAGGCCCACACCAGCTTGATGGCGTTGGCCAGGCTCAGGAACCTGGCATCCAGGTTCGGTTCGTTGTTGGGGATCATCTTGGTGACGTAGATCCCGGCGAAGGGCTGGTAGAGGGCGTCCTCCAGCAGGCTGGAGGACCGTACCGCCAGCGGGGTCTTCAATTGCCGGATAAAATCCAGCAGGTCGCCCACGATGGTGGCCGGCAGTTCGGCATGAAGGAAGGCGTTGGCTATTCGGATATCCGATTTCTCCTGCAGGGCCATGCTGAAAAGGTCGTTCTTGCGGACGAACTCGTCGAATAGATCGGTGCCCAGCACCAAGGTGCGGGGAATGGAGATCTTGACCTCCGGAAAATCACTCTCCTTCAGATTAGAGGACAGGACCTTGTCGATGAAAGCCAGGCCCCGGGCCTTACCGCCCATGGAGCCGCCGCCCATCCGGTAGAAATGCCACTGCTTGAGATTGAATTGCCGGGAATAATAAAAAACGCCGCCTCGGTGCATGCTGTTGTAATGCTCCAGGAAAGCATCCTTGATGGCCCGGCGCAGCAGAAGGGGATCGGCCTGGCCGGCAATCCCGGGCTGGTAGATCTTCTGGGCCAGCTGGAACTCGGTGCGGACCAGTAGCCAGCGCTTGAGATCGTCATGGCGGTAATAGGTAGAGAGTATGTCGGGCGGCAGACTGTCCACCACTGACAGGAAGGCCTCGATATTGGTCACCCGGGCCACCTCGTTCCGATTCTCGTTCCGGAACACCAAGTCGCCAAAATTGAAATGATCGGTCAGGATCTGGTGAAAATCGCTGATCAGGGTGGGGCTGTTTTTCAGCAGGTGGGCCGCGTCCAGTTCCCGGGCGATCTGTTGGGTATTCTCTTCGCTGGACTGGAACATTATGGGAAGGAAGGGTTGCTGGGCCCTTACCAGTTTGACGAAATCGATCCCGGCCCGGTCATCCAGTTTTCCATTACGCGGACAGCGGATATCGCTAAAGATTCCCAGCATACTGTCCTTGAACTTTTGGTAGATGGCCACCGCCTGCTCGTAGCTGCCGGCCAGGTGGACCTGGGGCCGGCCGTTCTGTCTGAGCACTCTCTGGGTAAAGGACAGGTTCTCATGCAGCAAACGGCTGGTCTGGTTCCACAGTTCCTCGTATATTAAGTAAATGTAGGAGGAATAGAAGGGGATTGAATCCTCCAGAATTAGCAGGTTAGGGACGCCCACCAGCCCGGTGTCATGATCGGAGTTCTTGACATCCTCAATGTACTGGATGATGCCGGCCATTATCTTGCCGTCGCCCTGCCAGGCGAAGATCTTATCCACCGAATGGCCGTCATCGGCCTCCACCAGCCGCTGCAGCTCCGGTGTATTGTAGGCCAGCACCACCACCGGCAGGCCGGGATGTTTTTCCTTTACCGCCCGGCCGAAGGTGAAGGGGTCCATGTCCCCCAGCCGCTGGATGGTGACCACCAAGTCGAACGCTTCCTCATCCACCGCTTTTAAGGCGGCCTGGCCGCCTGCGGTCCGGGTGATGACCGGCACATAGCCCAGGTCGCGCTGTTTATAGACTTGGCCCAGCAGGTCGGCCAGCCGTCCTTCCTCCTCCAGGATGTATGAATCGTACAGGCTGGCCACCAGCAGGACTCGGCGAACCCGGTAGGACATAAGGTGCTGCAGTTTGGATGAATAGAAATCGTCCAGGACCAGCAGTTCTTGGTCGGTTGATTTAGGTTTTAGGGAAGACATAATTAATCGCTCAAGTATTTTACATTAGTATATGCCAAGGGGCAGGGTAAAATCAATGATAATTTGTATTGATTTACAAATTTGCGAGAAGCAACACTTTTTTATATCCCTGGATTCCCTCTGGAGTTTACCCCTCACAAAGATGCGGGGAGGGAATGACATATTGCTGTACCGCTTTTAAATAAAGAGGCGCAGGAGAAACTCCTGCGCCGCACAAATATCTATTCTCTAAAATCTAATCCCTGAACTAGACCCAGCCTCTCAGGCGGCAGGCCTCGGCCACTTTCTGGATGGCGATCATGTAGGCCGCATCGCGCATATAGACCTTCTTGTCGCGGGCCAGGGCGGATACCTTCAGGAAGGCGTCGGTCATCTTGGTGTCCAGCTTGGAGAGCACCTCGTCCTTGGTCCAGAAATAGTTCATGTTGCACTGCACCTGCTCAAAATAACTGCAGGTGACCCCGCCGGCGTTGGCCAGGAAGTCGGGAACCATGAAGATGCCGCGCTGCTTGATGATCTCGTCGGCCTCGGGGGTGGTGGGGCCGTTGGCGCCCTCCACGATCAGCTTGACGCCCTTGGCCATCTTGGGGGCGGTGTCCTTGGTGATCTGGTTCTCCAGGGCGGCAGGGACCAGTATCTCCACGTCCTGCTCGATCCAGGCGTCGCCGTTCAGCACCTCGTAGCTGGCGGCCTTGGCCTTGTCTTTGCTGATGCCGCCGAAGCGGTCGGTGATCTTTAAAAGCTCGTCGGCGTCGATGCCGGTCTTCTTGAGGAAGGTGTATGATTTCTGATCGGCCTGGTCCCAGCAGGACACGCAGATCGGATTGCCGCCGTATTCCTTGTATAATTTGACAGCGTACTGGGAGACGTTGCCGAACCCCTGGAAGGCGGCCTTGGTTTTTTTGATGTCGATGCCCATCTCGCGCAGGGCCTCCCGCATGACATATACGCAGCCGTAGCCGGTGGCCTCGGTGCGGCCCAAGCTACCGCCCACGCCCAGCGGCTTGCCGGTGATGACGCCGGGAAAGCGGCCGTTATGTATCTTCTCGTATTCGTCCATCATCCAGATCATGTGCTGGCCGGAGGTCATTACGTCCGGGGCCGGCACATCCAGGAAGGGACCTATGTTGTATGCCACCTGGCGCACCCAGCCGCGACAGATGCCTTCCTGTTCGCGCTCCGAAAGATGATGCGGGTCGCAGATGACCCCGCCTTTGCCGCCGCCCAGGGGAATGTCCACCACCGAGCACTTCCAGGTCATCCAGGTGGCCAGGGCCCTGACGGTGTCGATGGTTTCCTGGGGGTGGAAGCGGATGCCGCCCTTGCCGGGGCCGCGGGCATCGTTGTGCTGGACACGGAATCCGCGGAACACCTTGACGGTGCCGTCATCCATGCGGACCGGGATATTGAAGTGATACTCCCGCATGGGATTGCGCAGGAGGTCACGGGTTCCCTGATCGAGACCCAGTTTTTCGGCCACGTCGTCGAACTGTTTTTGGGCCATCTCAAAGGCATTGAAGGATTTGTCAGCCATGAGAATCAGCTCCTTTTATGAGTAGTTAATATATATGAAACCCCTGCAGAATAGCCGCAAAAAGTACAGAATATTCGACAGAGGCCTCTGTTATTCTAAATTCATGCGGATTATATCACAAGCAGAAATTAAAGTCAAATCCATTCGGATAGCATTTCATATTGACAAAACCTTTCGATAATCGTATACTTCGTATCGGCTGGGGGAGCATAAGGCATAAATGCCAGGCTGAGAGGCCCGATCAAATAAAAGATAGGGCGACCCCTTAACCTGAACTGGGTAACACCAGCGGAGGGAAGCGGTAATAACCGGTGGTTATCGGCTTTTGCTCCGTGAAATCAGGGCAAAGGCTTTTTTGTTTAAGATCACTTGCCCACGAAACACGCGAAAAACACGAATATTTTTTTGCCCGGAGGGAACGATTTTCTTTGCCGCGGAGAACACAGAGAGCGCAGAGGGTTATAGGTCTTTTCTATTTTTATTCCCAGGGCAACTAAATTACAGCAATGTGTCATTCCCTCCCCGCATCTTTGTGCGGGGTAAACTCCAGAGGGAATCCATGCCTGGATGCCATTCTTCAATGGCATGACAATTTGGATTATTGATCTATTTAAATACCAAAGCAATAATACATTATTACTTTATACTCATTGCCACATGCAAATCATTCTAAACGGAAAAGAACACCAATTGAACAGGCCGGCCACAATCAACGATCTATTAATAGATCTGGGGCAGGATGACAGCCGGGTGGTGGCGGAGGTGAATTCATTGATAATGCAGAGAGACCAGTATCAAGATGTATTTTTGAATGAGGGGGACATCGTCGAGATCGTCAAACTGGTGGGCGGGGGATGATTCGATGAAAGCAAAAGTTAGAGGCCAGTAGCCAGTAGTCGGTATACAGTATTTAGTAACGGGGAAAACAGTAATTACGAATTAAGGAAAATTTTCTTTGTGCTATTTGTGTCCCTTCGGCTCGGCTCAGGGCATGCTTAGTGTAAAAATAAATCAATAAATACAGAAGTAATATGTTAAAACCTTTAGTGATAGCCGGGCGGCAAATCAAATCACGCCTTTTTCTGGGGACCGGGAAATTCCCCAGTTCACAGGTGATGGCGGATGCCCTGGAGGCCTCGGGGGCCGAGATCGTGACCGTGGCCCTGCGCCGGGTGGAGTTCGACAATCCACAGGATGATATCATCTCCCATGTCGATCAAAAAAAATATCTGCTGTTGCCCAACACCTCCGGAGCCCGCGACGCGGAGGAGGCGGTTCGCATCGCAAAACTGGCCCGGGCGGCCACCGGCTGGAACTGGCTGAAACTGGAGGTCACTCCCGAGCCGAACTTTCTCCTTCCCGACCCCATCGAGACGCTGAAAGCAGCCGAGATCCTAATCAAGGAAGGTTTCGTGGTCCTGCCATATATCAATGCCGATCCCATTTTGGCCAAGCGCCTGCAGGATGCCGGATGTGCGGCGGTGATGCCTTTAGGCTCGCCCATAGGCTCCGGACGGGGGATCAAGACCGCCGACCAGATCAGAATCATCATCCAGCAGTCCACGGTGCCGGTGGTGGTGGATGCCGGGCTGGGACTGCCCTCGCATGTCTGCCAGGCCTTTGAATTGGGGGCCGACGCGGTGCTGGTCAATACCGCAGTGGCGGTGGCCGATGATCCGGTGAAGATGGCCATAGCATTCAAACTGGCGGTGGAGGCATCATTGACAGGAATGGAGGCCGGGCCTGTTCCTGAGGGCGATGCTGCTTCCGCCTCCAGCCCCCTGACCGGATTTTTAAGATGATCTCGTTTTATGAAATAATTGGATCTCTGGACGCCTCCCGGATAAAAAAAAATCTGCCGAAAATTACCACCGGACAAGTCAGGGCCCTTTTGGAATCCATCAGCACCGGCACCATCCCCAACCCCGAGGATATCGCCATACTGGTATCTCCGGCCGCCGCCGAACTGCTGGAGCCGATGGCCCAGCTGGCAAGAACCATCACCGCCCGGCGCTTCGGCAGGACCATCCAAATTTATGCCCCTTTATATATCTCGAACCATTGCAGCAATTCCTGCGTTTACTGCGGGTTCAATGTTCATAATAAGATCAACCGCCGGACCTCGAGCCGGGAAGAAATATTATCCGAAGCCCGTCTTTTGAAAAATAAAAATATTTCGCAGCTGCTGTTAGTAAGCGGGGAATGTCCGGCCGAGGTCAGCGTTGATCTGCTGGAGGATATAGCCCGCGATCTCAAAGGGCTGTTCCCCTCGCTGTCCATAGAGATATACCCGCTGGATACTCCGGACTACGAGAGGCTTTACCGGGCCGGCATAGACGGACTGGCCATTTACCAGGAAACATATGATCAAAATCTATATTCCACGGTCCATCCGGCCGGGCCCAAGCGGGATTACCAATACCGGCTGGGAGCTCCGGAGAGGGGGGCGGCCGCGGGTTTCAGGCAGATCGGCATAGGCTCATTGCTGGGATTGAACGACTGGCGGGTGGAATCCTATTATCTAATGCATCACGCGGCGTACCTGATGAAGCATTTCTGGAAAAGCCAGGTTTCCATTTCATTTCCCCGCTTAAGGCCGGCGGCCGGGGGATACAGTCCGGAGTTCCCCATCAGCGACAGCGAACTGGTGCAGATGATATGCGCCTTCCGGCTGATGCTACCCGATGCCGGACTGGTGCTGTCCACCCGGGAGCCGGCCCATTTGCGCGACAGCCTGATAGGGCTGGGTATCACCAGAATGAGCGCCGGATCCAAAACGGCCCCGGGCGGGTATCTGGACGAGCAGGGGCCGGCCGCCGAGGAACAGTTCAATGTGTTCGACGACCGGCCGGTGGAGGCGGTGGCAGAAAGCATCAGAGCCAAGGGTTACGATACGGTGTGGAAGGATTGGGATCAGGGGTTTGAGGAGCAGAGAGCAGGAGAGTCCGGCAATGTTTGAAACGTTTGAGCTGCCACATGAATGGCCCAACGGTGTTCGAAATGTTTGAACAGGTTAAAAATGGTTGAGGTCGAAAATGTTTCCGTACCATCTGTTACAAGCATCTGTGTCATCTGTGAGAGGTAATTAAATGAATAATAAAGAACAACGGCTGAAAGCCTTTCGACAGATAGACCTCTATCCCGTCACCGATCAAAGCCTGTCGCGGGGACGTTCCAATCTTGAAATACTGGACGGCCTGATCGCCGGGGGAGCCAGGATCGTCCAACTGCGGGAAAAGCACCTCTCCAAAAAAGATTTTTACCAGATGGCACTGCCCTTCCGGGAAAAGACCGCCTCAGCTGGGATGCTGCTGATCATCAACGATCACCTGGACATCGCCATGGCCTGCGGGGCGGACGGGGTGCATCTGGGGCAGGACGACCTGCCGCTGTCCGCCGCTAGGAAGCTGGCTCCGGAACTGCTGATCGGCGTTTCCACTCACAACCTGAAAGAAGCATTGACGGCCCAGGAACAGGGGGCCGATTATGTGAATATCGGGCCGATATTCGCCACCCGGACCAAGGAGGTGGCCATGGCCCCGCTGGGGCCGGAAGCTATCAAGGAAATAGCTCCGCACCTGAATATACCGTTCACGGTCATGGGCGGCATCAATGCATCGAATATCGATCAGGTTCTGCGGGCTGGTGTCAGGAGGATAGCAGTGGTAACCGCTATTACCCAGGCGGAGGAGGTGGCTAGAGCGGTCCGGGATTTGAGACGACTTATAAGCGGAGTGGCTTGATTGAGATGCTATGTTGGGAGCAACGCACCATGAGAGATGTCAGAAGTATGGAGGGCGATAGGTGAATGTATTGGTTGTTGAGAAACACCTGAATCCTTTGGTTGACTTTTGGCATCAAATAGTATAGAATGCCGAATATCTTATTTTAATGGAGAATTTAGCCGATGTACAGCGAAAAAGTGATGGACCATTTCATGAATCCCCGTAATATGGGAGAGATCGAGAACCCTGACGGAGTGGGGATGGTAGGGAACCCGGTCTGCGGCGACATGATGAAGATCATGATGAAGATAGAGAAGGATGTCATCACCGAAGTCAAGTTCAAGACCTTCGGGTGCGGGGCGGCCATCGCCACCTCCAGCATGGCCACCGAGCTGGTCAAGGGCAAGACGCTGACCGAGGCCCTGGCGGTATCCAACAAGGCGGTGGCCGAGGCCCTGGACGGCCTGCCTCCGGTCAAGACCCACTGCTCGGTGCTGGCCGAGGACGGCGTGCGTGCGGCCATCAATGACTATCTGGTCAAGACTGGCCGGCCGGGATTGGAGCTTAAAGAAAGCGGGCACGAGCACGAAATTCATGAACATGAGAAATAGATGAAAACTTCTGTAATGTGTGGATTTGTTTTTTTAGACTTGACAAATTATCAATATATGATATAATATCAAGAAATGGAATCGCAGTGGATGATAATCCATTAGAAAAAGCATATAGTCCCCCAAAAGCAAAGCAATTAATACTTGCCATTATTACAGAAGGCAAGGTAATCTCTACGCAACATGCCAAGCGGGAAATGACAGCTGATAATCTTACTATCGTGGATTGCATAAATGTTCTCAGGGGTGGTATTGTTGAACCTGCGGAATGGGAAAATGGTGCGTGGAGATACCATGTGCATACTGCAAAAATTTGGGTTGTTATTGAACTTGAGAGCGAAACCGAACTCGTTCTTGTTACAGCATGGAGAAAGACCTGAAAAGGAGATTTCATTATGAAATGCCCTAATTGCAGATCAGAAATGGTTACACAGAAAGGTAACTATTTATATACAGAGTCCGGTCTACATTATATTACCTTGCAGAATGTCGATATTTGCAATTGCAGTAAATGTGGCGAACAAACTGTATCCATACCGAAAATCGAGGAATTGCATCGTGTCATAGCTTTTGCAATTATTAAAAAGAAAGAACGGCTTTCTGCAGGTGAAATCCGCTACCTTCGTAAGTATCTTGGTTGGTCTGGAAAAGACTTTGCCGAACATATGGGAGTAGCCCCTGAAACAGTATCGAGATGGGAGAATGATAAAGAACCCATGGGTCCTATTGCTGACAGGCTTCTTAGATTGATGCTTGCGCATCAAAAGCCGGTCGATAGGTACTCACTTGAACTATTACGGGAAGTTACCCATGATAGTCAAAAGCAATCTCGATTTGAGATAATAGCGGATGCTGCCGGGTGGCATGCTAAAGCTGCGTAACTATTGTTCGCGTAAAAAAGCCTCTCCTAGATTACTGATATATAATAAAAATCCCCCCGCTTTTAGCGGGGGGATTTTGTTTTCCCAAGTTACTTAAGCAGAACCATCTTTTTGGTCAGATTGATGTCGCCGGCGTTGAGCCGGTAGAAATACACCCCGGCGGAAACCGGCCGGCCTGAATTATCCCGGCCATTCCAGGCAATGTTATAATAGCCCGGAAGCTGTTTGGCATCCACCATGGTCCTTACCAGTTGGCCGGAGATGTTATAGACATTGATCCTTACCCGGCTCTCTGACGGCAGCTGATATTTGATGGCGGTCTGCCCCCGGAAGGGATTGGGCCTATTCTGGTCAAGCGAAAATACCCTGATGGCTATCTCGTTCGGCGTGCCAGCCACTCCGCTGGGGAAGGGCTGGACCTTGAGATAAACATCATCTAACAGCCAGCCGAAGGCATTGGAGGCGGCGTCGGACTTAAGCCGCATCCGGAACAGGATGCTGTCGTTGGTTCCCTTGGTCGAGAATATGGGATTCAATTCGACGCTATCCATGGCCCAGGAGGTAGTCAGAGATGTTCGATATTTTAATATCGCCCATGCGACTCCGTCTTTAGATGCCTCAAGAAAGATGGTATCGCCCGGGGTAGTGCTGATGATGCCCTTTACCCACAGGTATAACCGGACCCAGTTATTGTTGTCGGCATAGGCATCCAGGTTATAGCCGTATTCCGGTTTCAACTGCATGATGATCTCTGCGCTGTTGGGATAAACGCCCGTTCCGGTTCGCATGCAGTTAGGAGCGGAATGGGGCCCTGTAACATAAGTCCTCCATGGATTGGTGCCAGCCAGGGTGTCGAACATCGCCAGCATGGACGGAGTATCGAAATTGGACACCATTACCGAATCCACCATCACAAATGAGTGGTAATTGCTGGCTGGGCTGCGTCCGATATTGCGCCGGCTGGAGGTATCCACGGCCGTGATATAGTAGTGGACGGTGTCCCCGGTGTAGATGTGGGAAGGTAGACTAATGTTTCCGGAAAAATCGTTTCCAGCCGAAGCCATCATGACCTGGGGATATTCCGAGCCGGAATTGACTTTGTAATGAATAAAGCTGGAATCCTGGAACACACCATAATTATCAGTGATCACTGCATTGATCCTGTAAGGGCCGGACAAATTGATGGTGTTGGCCAGCGGAGTGTGGGTGATCACCGGGGCGTAGGGATCCGGCCCGGCGTAGAAGGAGTAATAATTGTAAGGAGCTCCCCCGGGCAGTGTCTTGTTAAGGCCGTTGCTGTTGGCGGCATAGACGAAGTAATCAATCTGGTTGTCGCTGTGAGCTGGGATCGATCCCTCATACAGGCTGCCGCCCATATCGGTCATCAGGGTGCGGTTGGCGAAAGGCAGGGCGCCGTCGTCATCCCAGTACAGATAGACCTGGGCCACACCGGCGCTGGATGCCACATTGGCCTGCACAACATAGGGGGACAATGTATCCTCGGTGTCGGTCAGCGGGGTATGGGCTATCTGGATATCCCCCATGAACCATTTGACGATGCGGTCCATGACGGTATCCCGGACCGCTCCCGAGGTGATGGCCTCGAAGCCGAACCCGGTGTAGACCACCTTGTGGACGCCGGAATATTTTATCCCGGCCTGGCCCGAGGAGAAGCCCGAATAATCCATGATGACATCGGCTCCGGCCCGGGGCGTAAAGTAATCGTAGTACTGGTTTGCTCCGATATAGGGTTGCAGGATGGAGAAGGCCAGCCCGTCGCCGATGGGATCGCTGGTGGTACCCACTATCGAGGTAACCGCGCTATGGTCGCCGCCGTAGGTGGCATGCAGGTAGTCCTGATAAAAAGCTTCGGCCTCGGCGCTGTACTGCGCCCCGGTGGGATCGGCCAGATCCCAGCCGATATCCTGTCCTGACAGATACAGGTTTCCCCCATTGTCCAGATAATTTCTCAGCGCCGCCCGGTCCATGGAATCCAGCGAGGGGAAGGCCCATTCGCACAGCCAGATAACGGTATTATAGGAATTCAACAAGGAGGTGTCGGGGGCTCCTTTTTGGGAATGGTCGTAATGGTCGTAAAAATATCCCAATTTGGAAATGGAGTTGGTATAGAAATCGTCAACGTTGAGCGCCCCGGTATCATCGTCCACCAGCAGGATGGGGGATTTCTCGATCTGGACGTAGAAGGTGTCGGTGCGGTTCTGGGCATCGGCAGTGATGTCGATAATGAAGGTGGCCCAGTGGGGCAGGGCGGTGTTGTCCACTGTGAAGCTGAAGGTGGCCACGGTGTCGGCATATCCGCCGTTGACGGCTCCGTAGCTGCCGGAATTGGAGAGTATCTGCACCGCATAATCATCGCTGTGAATGGTGGCGCTTACTGCGGCGGCATCGCCCCACCAATTCTTTAATACCACAGACAGGGCCACGGTCTCCCCAGCCTCGGGAATGTTGTTGCCTCCGTCCGGAGTGTAATGGTTTTCATATTTCACCAGAGGCACCGGCGTGATGGTCAGGGCCTTATAGGCGTTGATCCTTCCGGTGCCCAGCAGGCCGGCGTAGGAAGGATTTGAGGCATCGATGTTATCGGTGGTCATGATCAATTGGGTGGCCACCTGGGTGTTATTCCAGGTGGGATTAGTGGCCCAGATAAGGCCCACCACACCGGCCGCCACCGGACTGGCCATGGAGGTGCCGCTCCATTCTGTTCCGCCATAAGTATTAGGATAAACAGTGCTCCAGATACTGACACCAGGGGCAGAAACGTCAACGGTGGTTCCATAATTGGAAAAAGATGCTTTTGCATCCGAAGTGGTGGTGGCTGCCACCGAGAGGGCGTTATTGTAACTTGAGGGATAATGAGGGTCCGAACTGGCATCGTTGCCGGCGGCGCAGACCACCACCGATCCGCCCTCCCAGGCGTAATTGACCAGGTCCTGGGCGAACTGGCTGTAGTTCGTACCGCCCCAGCTGCAGTTGATGGACTTGGCCCCGTTGTCAGCGGCATAGACGATTCCGTCGTATCCGAAATAAATATAGCCCTTGCCGCCCGGGGCCCTGGTATCATTATCGAAGGAACATTTGATGGCCATCACCTTGCAGTTCCATCCGATACCGGCCACCCCGGTGGCGTTATCGGTCACCGCCGAGGCGTCTCCGGCCACATGGGTCCCGTGATCGTTGTTGGAACCGTAGACGTTGGGATCGTTGTCGCCGGCATAGGCCAGGTTGGCAGTGTCCGGCCCGCAGAAATCCCAGCCCTGGACGTCGTCAACAAAGCCGTTCATATCATTGTCAAGGGAGTCAATGTCCCCGCCGGAGCCGACCGGAAAATTGTCGAATATCCCGTTGTGATTGATATCCTCTATCGGGTTGATCCAGATATTGTCTGCCAGGTCGGGATGGGTCAGCTGGACCCCGCAATCCACTATGCCGATCCAGACGGTGGTATCCCCCTGGGAGATATCCCAGGCAGCGGGCGCTTGGATCTTGTCCAAGAACCACTGGCTGCCTATTAACGGATCATTTGGGGTGGTTGCTTCAACCCGGTAGCCATACCTCGGCTCGGCGTATTCCACCTGTCCGGTCTTTACCAGGTCCCGGCACAGCTGTAAAATGTCGGTCTGTTTTGAAACCCGAGCCTGGCAGATATTGGCCAGCGACCTTCCCAAAGGGGTCTTGGCATTCTCCTTGGTCCGAAAAAGCTGTTTTACCTCCTGCCGGCCGGAGCTGTTTAAAACCCCGTCTACTGCCGCATTACCGGTGGATGTGCTCTTGGAGTCAATACTGGGCGGAGACTTCAACTTGATTATCACTGTTCCGGGCAGGTAAGTCTGGGATTGAGTGGTCCCGGGCCTCTCGGCCAGGCTGAGGGATGTGAGTGCTGTCGTCAGGAGCAGCACTAGTAACGGGATGAGCTTTTTCATATATTCCCTTTCTTTTATTGATGGCAAATCTTTCAAACGGCATTTAATATTACTACCGATGGCCGGCTTTGTCAATATCATATCACAAGTAAAATAAAGTTAAGCCCTTGACAAAGAGGGAAAAGTAATATAAAGTTATTCTATTATATTCAAACCGATTAGGGATTTATCTATGAATCATAGAACAATCACATCACTGGCCGTTCTGGTCCTGGCAATGTCAGCCACCGCGGCTTTTCCCGGGCAATGGATCCCGCTGGCCGCCAACAGCAACCCCGGGAGGACAGTAGGATTGTCAAGCGCCGGTTTCGACGCCATCGTATTGGATGTTACCTTGCCGGGGCTTGATGTCTCAGAGGGAAAAACCAAGGACGGCGCATATATCCTGCTTTCAGTTCCGGACCAGGGATATAACACCGAGCTGGGCCATCCCAAATTGCCGGTGGTTTCTGAATGGGTGGAGATACCGCAGGGAGCCAGGGTTGAAGCCTCTCTGGAGGTGATCGCCTCGGAGAGCTTTAATCTGAAGGACAAGGGCTTTGATAAAAAGATAATGCCGGTCCAGCTTCCGGTGCCCAAGATGCCGGGAGCGGAAGAGAAGGTTCCCTTCAGCATAGATCAATCGGTGTACTCCAGCAACGAATTTTACGGCAAAGCCAAAGTCACGCTATCCGAGCCGGTCCAGATGAGAGGACACCGGGCGGTGTTGGTTAGTTTCTGGCCGGTGGCCTATAATCCGGTGACCGGGGATATAAAAGCCATTACCAAGGCTAAAATATCCTTAAAACTATCGGGCTCCGATATCGCCGGAACCAGGAAGATGTCAGCCAAGTATCGGTCGGCGGCATACGACAGCCCGTTGTCATCGACCTTGATCAATTTCGGCACATACGAATCATTCGCCAAGGCCGTTCCCGCTCTGCCCATAAACCAACTTATCATCGTGGGCGATGAATATTATGATGCATTGGCGCCCCTGGCGGATTGGGACACCCGTAAGGGATACCGGACACTGGTCACCAGAACCTCTGAGATCCCCGGAGGGGCCGATACCAGCCATATTCGTCAATATATAAAAAGCCAGTACGACGGGGAGAACCCGCCGGACTTTGTTCTATTAGTGGGCGATGTAGACGTTGTTCCCACTTATTATACCAATACCGTACCGAACTACCCTGTTACTGATTTGTATTATTCAACCATGGCGGGAACGGATTTCGTGCCAGATCTGTATGTCAGCCGGATCTCGGTGGCCGACACCATTCAGTTGCATAACTATATTGCCAAATACCTGGACTACCAGCAGGGGTCCTGGACCAGCGATCATTCCTGGATGCAGAAAGCTTTCTTCACAGCTTCAGCGGATTATTATACTGTGACTGAAGCGACCGATAACTATTGTATTGCCCGAAGCCGGGCGCACGGGATGGTGTGCGATTCGGCCTATCAGCGTTTGGGTGGTTCCACGGTTGACATTACAGATGCCTTTAATAACGGAACTACCATCATGACCTACACTGGCCATGGTTGGTATGATAGCTGGGGCGGGCCAGGTTTTACACCATCAAATATAAACTCATTGACTAACAGTAATAAATATTCATTTGTTACCAGTTTTTCTTGCTTGACGGGTGCCTTTGCGAGTGGTTCCTATCCCGAATGTTTCGGAGAAACGTGGATCAGAGCAGCGAACAAAGGAGCCGTTGCTTTCTGGGGCTCCTCGGTACTCTCCTATTGGGATGAGGACGATATCCTCCAGCGTCGCATGTATGATGCTTTTCTGGATAGCGGCTATACTTGGATAGGGGGATTGACTTTTAAAGCTAAACTTGATTTTGGCCGTTACTATAATTGGGCCAGCGGCCCAAGCGTATCTGTAAAAATATATTTTGAACAGTATAATATTCTGGGCAGCGGTGCCATTGACCTGTACACCAAGCAGCCCCTGACCATGACCGTCAGCCACCCGGCCACGGTACCGCTGGGTCCGGCCACTGTGAATGTCAATGTAGCGGCCGGGACCGCGGTGCAGAACGCCCTGGTCTGTCTGACCTATAAATCAAACGGAGAGATCCTGGCCACGGGGTACACCGATGCCTCGGGCAATGTATCTCTTGATATCGTAACCACCATCCTCGACAGCATCGGCCTGGTAGTAACAGCTCACAATTGTGCGCCGTATTCCGGGCAGATAAAAATCTCGGTGGCCGGCCCCTGCGTACTACACTACAAGCATACCATTAATGATTCGGCCGGAAACGGCAACAGTGATATCAACCCCGGCGAAGCGATAGCCCTGCCCCTGTGGGTGAAGAATTACGGCAGTGTCATATCAACCGGGACGGTCAAGGGAACCTTGAGAACCACCAGCAATCAGGCAGCCATCACCGACAGCTTCTACAATTTCGGACTGGTCTATTCCGGGGACTCGGCCCAGTACTCTTCGGGATACAAGTTCAATGTCTCACCGGCCTGCACCAACGGGACCATCATTCCCTTCACGCTGGAATGTCATGATACCGAAAATAGCTGGACCACCAATTTTACAGTCAAGGTCTCCGCGCCCAAGCTGTTTTACAGCACCTACTGTATAATCGACCCCGCTCCGGCCAACAATAACAGCTTCGCCGAGCCCGGGGAGACCGATAGCCTGAGGGTATATCTTAAGAACAAAGGGCTGCAAACGGCAGACAATGTCACGGCCATTCTATCCAGCAGTGATCCGTATGTTGCCATAGTAAGCGACAGCTCAGGCTACGGAGATATACAGCCCGACAGCGCTGGAGGTTCGGCTATTCCCTATCTGCTGACCTTCGGAACCCCGCCTCAAAATCCGTATTATGCCCGGCTCAGGCTGCAGATGAAAACCCTGGGGGGCACGCTTGTTCAGTATGACAGCTTTATGCTGGCCATTGCCAGCCCTGGTTTTTACGACAACGTGGAGGACAGCATTCTGACCAACCAATACCAGGCCGGTAACCTGTGGCATACCACGGAATACACCGCTTACAGTCCCACCACCTGCTGGCGTTGCGGAGTAGGGGACGATCAACCATATATAAACTACATGAACTCGTCGCTGGTTACTCCGGAGTTCGCAGTGGGTACCCAGGCGACGGTGTCATTCTGGCATAAATATTGGATAGAATCGAACTATGATTACGGTTTTGTGGAATACAGCACCGATGACGGTTCAAGTTGGACCGAGTTGGCCAATTTTACCGGTACGTTGAGCGATTGGACCGAGCAATCATATGATATAAACGGTATTCCTGTCGGCTCCAAAGTACTGCTCAAGTTCCGTTTCACTTCTGATGTTTCTGTGACAGGTTTGGGCTGGCACATTGATGATATCTCGGTGACAACTCCAACCGGAGTGGCCGTCCGTCCGGAGGAGCCTAAGCTTTCAGGGGTCTTAAAACTTAACCGCAGCCATCCCAACCCCATGCGTTCCAACGCTGCGATATCCTATCAGGTGCCCAGCAAATCACAAGTTACCCTGACTGTTTACAATATCCTGGGTCAAACTATCAGATTGCTGGATTCCGGAGAAAAAGCCCCCGGCCTATACCAAGTGAATTGGGATGGCCGGGACAGCCGGGGAAATAATATGTCTTCGGGCATCTATTTCTACCGGCTGGCAGCCGGAGCTGTCACTTTGACCCAAAAACTGATTTTGGTAAGGTGATGCAGGCCTTAGGGGATTATAAACAATTGTTGATATTTTACTTGACAAGAAATGCTGATTTGTGTTATGGTCTATGAAGTTATCGCTTAAATTTTAAACCTAGCGGTTGTTTTTATTTTATGGGTCTCAAGGAAAAAACTCAATTTACCATAGTGTTTATCCCCCATCACGGGGGTAACACCGTAAGCGTCAGGGTGCCCCAATGGCTTCTGGTATGCCTGGGGTGCTTTGGGGTATTTCTTTTATTGGGCTTGGGCTTGGTAACCACCGGCTATATCAATAAATTTGTCGATGTCTCAATGCTGCAGAAGCTACAGGTAGAAAATCGCATTCTAGGAAGCAAGCTGAACGAGTTTGCGGTAAAATCAGCCGATCTGCACAAACAGATAGCGATGTTCGTGAATTTTGACTCCAAGGTCAGGATGATGTCCGGCCTCCAGATCATAGATCCCGATATCAGGCAGGTGGGCATCGGGGGCGGCAAGCAGGAGGACCTTCCCAATGAGGTTTCGGTAAAGACCGCCTCTTCAATCAGGGAGGTGGAGGAGGACCTTGGCCGGCTTATCAGGGAGGCCAAGCTGCAGAATGAGAGTTTTCAGGAACTGGCAACCGCTCTTGAGGATCGCCAGCAGATGTGGAACCATATGCCCTCCATCCAACCCACTCCCGGATGGATCATCAGCGATTTTGGCTACCGGCGCGATCCCCTGACCGGCGAGATGAGGATGCATGAAGGGATAGATATTGCCGCTCCAGGCGGTACCATCATCACCGCTCCGGCCGACGGGGTGGTCAAATCGGTAGGCTCCCGCGGCAATTATGGGCTATGCCTGGAGGTGGATCATGGCTACGGGATAATGACCAGGTTTGCCCATTGTTCGCTGATTCGGGTCAGCCAGGGTTCCAGGGTGTCGCGCGGCCAGGTTATCGCCTTGGTAGGATCCACCGGAAGGACCACTGGCCCGCATCTGCACTATGAAGTACTTACTAATGGCATGGCTTCAAATCCGGCGAACTATATCCTCTCAGCCCGGATGTTCTGATACCGATAAAATTTAAAGGCCAGGATCGCTCCTGGCCTTTTTTAATTGGATCAACGATATTCAGATATCATTTTCCTGATAGGGATGGCTTTGGGGAAAATCCTGTTTGGATAATTTTCTCATCAGTTCGGAAGCCCTGTCCAGCTGGTCACATTTCGGACCGCCGGGTCGGGCTTGGATAAAAGAATGCACCTTGAAGCTCAAATATTTTCCCTGATTATCAAGTTCCGCCCACAGCAAAGGGGCATAACCGGACTCCCCGCTCAAGTTCATGCCGCCGTAGGTGCAGAAATTCCCCAGACTGTAGGCTATCAGCCGGTCCCGGTAGACCTCCATGGCCCGGGGGACATGGGGACCGTGGCCGATTATCAGATCGGCCCCCCGGTCGATGGCCTGATGGGCGAATTTAACCAGGTGCCCCCGCGGCTCGTTCAGGTATTTCTCCGGGGCGTCCTTGATATGCAGGGCGGACTTTCCCTCCCCGCCGCCATGAACCGAGACGATCAGGATATCGTAAATTCTGGCCAGGGAATCGATCTCGTTAAGCGCTTCTTCGGGATGGACGATCGATCGGGGGGGGCTGCCCACGGACAGGGCGATCAGCCCAATTTTAATTCCGCGGATATTGAACTCGGCAGTCGGCCCATCCTTGCCGCTACAGCTTATGCCGGCCAGGGCCAGAGCCTTTCTGGTGGATAAACTTCCACCGGAGCCGAAGTCATTGGCGTGGTTGTTGGCCAGGGACATCACGTCGAACCCGGCCAGGGCCAGGTTGCCGGCATACGATGCCGGAGTGCGAAAGACATAAGACCTGCCCTTTCTAGCAATCTTGGCCGGCTTGCCGGCGTCGCATAAGGGGCCCTCCAGATTGCCGAAGGCCAGGTCGGCCTTTTTTAGTATCTCCCGACAGTCGTCGAATAAGCGTCGGCCATTCTCCGGCGGCAGCAGCGGAGTAGGATAACAGCTGCCCATCATGATGTCGCCCACTGCGGCGATGGTGACGGTGTCGCTGAACAAAGAATCCGGCGGGAACGGGCTGTAAAAGATCAGATCCGTTGCGGCAGTGTCCGCCGGGGACAGGATGACAGTGGCAGTATCCGGACTGGTAGTAACGGCCTGGTTCAGACGAACGGTACTGCAGGCCGGCAGCACCAGCGAAAGCCCAATGATGGCGTAAAGTTTTGTTTTTTTCATAGAATCAAACTGATTATGAGGTCGATTATTTTAGATAAAATATCTTACAGCCAGCCGTTTTCTTTATACCACCGGGCGGTGATATCCAGCCCCCTTTTCAGATCATACCGGCAGGTGAAGTCGAAATCTTTTTCGGCCTGGCCGGGAGAGCAGGTCCAGTACCTTTCGGCCATCTCCCGGACCTTCTGGCGATTGAAGATGCTGTCTTTCCCTGCCACCAAAGCCCCGCCTTCGGCCAGCAGGGCCGCGAAATTGGCCAGGCCCAGCGGAACCATCAGCGGGAGAGGCTTCTTGTTCAGGCTCTGGGCGATGGCGGAGGAGATCTCCTGCCAGGAATAGCTTTGGGGATCGGACAGGAAATATGTTTTGCCAGCCGCGGCATCGGACTGGGCCGCGCCGATCATCCCTTCGGCCAGGTCCCGAACGAATATCATATGGGCGTACCTTTTTTTGAATCCCGGCAGCAGGGCCAGGCCCCGGCTTATCCATTTAAAATATAAAAAGACATCGGTGTCCCGGGGGCCGTAGACCGTGGGTGGCCGGACTATGGTAAGGGGAATTTGCTCCGCCAATTTCATCAATTGCCGCTCGGCCTCCAGCTTGCTTCGCCCGTAATCGGAAAGGGGGTGGCATTGGTCGGACTCGCACCGGGGCTCCTCCAGGCAGCCCGATGGTCCGGCCGCCGCCTGGCTGGATGAAAAGACAAATCTCTTCAGGCCGGGAGCGGACCTGGCGGCGGCGTTGGCCAGATTTATGACGGCCTCCACATTATCGCGGAATAGTTTCTGCCGGGAACCGGACTTGGCGGCGGCGATGTGAAATATGTAATCCACATCCTTGACGGCGTCAGTCAGAGATGACTGGTCTTCGAATGATCCATAGGCCAGCTCAAGGTTCAGACCTTTGAGCCATTTTAAATTACTGGTGGTCCTGACCAAAGCCCTGACCCGGCAGCCTTTGCTCAAGAGGGCTTCCGTTAAATGGCTGCCAATGAACCCGCTGGCCCCGGTGACCAGGGCCAATGATTTACCATCCGATTTAATCATACTATTAGTTTAACTTAAATTATCAGGGCTGTCAACAAGCTATGGCCGCCCCGGGATAATATTAATCCTTGACATTTCGTCAAATTATGATAAATTTATCAATCACATATAAGATATGAGCAAGCTCCGATTAAATGATATCCCGGCCAGGCTATGGAAGGAGCTGCTCCTGATGAAGCGGATCTACGGAGATCCCCGCCTGCCCAAAAAGCTGAAATTCATTCCCGGCCTGGTAATCGCATACCTGCTGTCGCCGATAGACATCATCCCGGATTTCATTCCGGTGCTAGGCTATCTGGACGACCTGATAGTGGTGGGATTTTTGTTATGGCTGTTCTTTAGGCTGGTTCCCGAGGAACTGGCCACCCATCACCGGACCATTCTGGAGACCGAGCAAATGAAACCGTTCGATCTTAAGGAGCTGACGAGAACCCAATCCGCTAAAATTAAAAACGAATAATAAATTTGCACTATGATAGCATCGACAGGTATTGACATTGCCGAAGTAAAAAGGGTGGAGGAGGCCATAACCCGGTGGGGGAAAAGGTTCCTGGACAAGGTCTATACTCCGTCCGAGATCGCTTTCTGCCAGGGCCGCCCTAACAAGTTTCAGAGCTATGCCGCCAGGTTCGCCGGCAAGGAGGCGGTGTCCAAGTGCCTGGGGACGGGCTTCCGGCGGGGGGTCTATCCCAATCTGATAGAGATCGTGGACAATGAGAAGAGCCGCCCCACAGTAAAACTTCACGGCCGGGCGGCCGAGTACGGCCGGGGGTATACCCTCCACCTGTCTCTCTCACATGACCGGAGCATGGTGGTGGCCGTGGCGGTGATGGAGAAAATATAACTACGGGAGTTGCCCGCAAAATACACGAAATGACGCTAAAATATTTTAAGGGTTAGTGTTTTTAGTGGGCGGGGTATTATGGAGGAAATCAAATGATTGTAGTCACACCCCAACAGATGCGGGAGATAGACGCCCGGGCCATAAGGAAATACAAAATTTCCGGGCTGACCCTGATGGAGAACGCCGGGCGGGCGGTGGCCGAGCAGGCGGAGGCCATGCTGGGGGCCGGCGGGCTGGGCGACCAGCGGAGCATTTGCGTGGTCTGCGGCAAGGGGAATAACGGGGGGGACGGTTTTGCAGCCGCCAGGATGCTGGCGGAAAACGGCTTCCAGGTCTCGGTCTTTTTACTGGGGCGCATAAACGATGTTAAGGGCGATGCCCTGACCAATGCCAAAAAGCTGGGCAAGAGTGGATTGAAGGTCAGGGAGATAGTGTCGGCAGCAGGGCTGACATCGCTGAAGAAAGACCTGGCCGGTTCCCATCTGGTGATAGACGCCATCTTCGGCACGGGGTTCAAGGGCCCGATTGGAAAAAACATTGCTTCGGCCATGGACCTCATCAATGCTTCCGGCCGGCCGGTGCTATCGGCCGACATTCCCTCCGGAGTGGACGGGGAGACCGGGCAGGTATCATCCTGCGCTATCCGGTCGGATGTCACAGTCACCATGGGGCTTTTGAAGACCGGGCTGTTATTCCATCCCGGTAAAATGCTGGCTGGGAAAACCATAATCGCCGACATCGGATTTCCCGCAAAAGCCATAGAGGAACAGAAGATAGCTGTCCGCTTGGCAGAGCACTCTATCGTCAAAGACTGGCTGCCGGCCAGAAAACCCGATGCCCACAAGGGCAGCTGCGGAACGGTGCTGGTGCTGGCCGGCTCGGCCGGCATGACCGGAGCGGCCAGCCTGGTCTCGCTTTCCGCCATGCGTTCCGGCGCCGGGCTGGTTTATCTGGGGATCCCCGATAGTCTGAACGATATCATGGAGGCCAAGCTGACCGAGGTCATCACTAAGCCTCTGCCCGAGACCAGAAACCGCACCCTTTCCCTGTCTTCGCTGGACCGGATATTTAAGCTTATGGCCAAGGCCGATTCGCTGGCTATCGGGCCGGGGCTTTCGGCCCATCCCGAGACCGCCGAACTGGTGCAGTTGGTCATCAGGTCGAGCAACCTTCCGGCAGTATTGGATGCCGACGGCCTCAATGCCTTTGCCTCTAGGCCGGAACTGCTGAGGTCCGCAGCATCCTTGATAATGACACCCCACTACGGAGAATTGTCCCGGCTACTGAAAGCCGATATCCCACAGATAAAGAGCCAGCCACTCAAATATGCCTTGGAGGCGGCCAAGAAATTCAACCAAATAATCATTCTCAAAGGGGCTCCCACCGTCACCGCACTGCCGGACGGAAGGGCCTGGATCAACCCCACCGGCAACAGTGGCATGGCCACCGCCGGAGTGGGGGATGTGCTGGCCGGGCTGATAGGCGGGCTGCTGGCCCAGGGGCTGGCTCCGGAGAGGGCGGCGGTGCTGGGGGCCTATCTGCACGGTTTGGCCGGGGACCTGGCGGCTGAAGATAAAACGGAATACTGCCTGCTGGCGGGGGATATCATCGAGCATCTCCCCCGGGCCTTTAAAAAAATAATGGAGGATACTTAGATGGTTTGGCTGGGATACGGGATGCTGGGGGCCATGGCCGGAGTGGTCAGCGGACTGTTCGGCATAGGCGGGGCGGTGGTGATTGTTCCGGCGCTGGTTATATTGTTTAAATTTTCCCAACACCAGGCCCAGGGCACCTCGCTGGCTACATTGCTTTTGCCCATCGGACTGCTGGCGGCCTGGCGTTATTATTCGGCCGGGCATGTCAACATCAAGGCGGCCGGGGTAATGGCGGTCTGCTTTTTCTTCGGCGGGCTGTTGGGGGCGGTGCTGGCCGAGAAGATCTCCGGGGTCTGGCTGCAGAGGATGTTCGGGGTGTTCCTGATGGCCATTGCGGTAAAGATGATCCTGGCCAAATGAACAAGCTGACCGGCTGGATAATAAACAATGTCAAGGAGATCCGGAGCGAAGGCGACCTGGCAGCCAGCATTCCCTTTACCATTTGGCAGAGGCAATGGGAGGTGTGCGATATCGTCGCCGACCGGAGATCTTCCGAAGAGATATCCCGGCGGGTGAACCGGCTGTCCGAAAAAATCCCAATATACCAGATTGACGCTTGGTATTATCAATGCGTCATCGCCAAGTACCAGGCCAGATACACTAAAGCCCTGGAACTATCCCGGAAGGGGCTGGAAATGGCCAGAGAAAAGGGAGACCGGGAAAAAACCGCCCTGATGCACAGCCTGATGGGCGAGGCCTGCTATAACCTGTCCGATTACCCTAAGGCCATCGAGCACCGGCTCGATGCCCTGGCCATCTACCAGTCGTTAGGGATGGAGGTGAGGTCGGGCGACGTAAAGGGCGACATCGGCCTGGCCTACTGGCGGATGGGTGATAACCAGCAGGCCCTGGATTATTACCAGCAGGCCCTGGACATATATCAAAAGAACAACGATATCCGCAAGATGGTCTCCAACAAGTCTAACGTGGCCGGGGCCCTGCTGCGGATGGACCAGGCGGACCGGGCCTATGATCTTTACCAGGAGGCGCTGGTCCTGGCCCGCCAGGTGGGCGATGTCCATAAGCAGAGCACCATTTTGAACAACCTGGGAGCCATCCTGATAAGAAAAGGCCGATATAATGAAGCCCTGGCCAGGCTGCAGGAGGGTCTGAAGATTGACCAGACCATCGGCAATATCACCGGCCAGGCATCAAAGATGAACAATATCGGAGTGCTTCAGGGAACTCTGGGCAATTATGATCAGTCGTTGGAATATTTGGAAAAGGCGCTGGAGATAGACATCTCTACCGGGAACATCAACGGACAGATTTCTAAGCTGAGTAATATTGCCGACCTGTGGGCCTTGAAGGAGGATTTTAAAAAAGCTTTCGATTACAGTCAGCGAACGGTGATTTTGAGCCGGCAGATAAATTCCAAGGCGTATCTATCCCATTCCCTGATGAGGAACGTTCATCTGTGCGTCCAGATGGGGGTACATCAGGATGCCGAATCTTACGGCCTGGAGGGGATCGCTTTGGCCGAGGAGATCCAAAGTTTCTCGGGGTTGAGCATGGGGCTGTCCAACATGGCCGATCTGTACGATGCCCTGGGGCAGCCGGACAAGGCTCTGGAATATTCCAACCGGGCCATCGAGATGATAGCCAATCATTCAACCTTCGAGGTGGCCCTGGAGAAGATGTATTACCGGAGATACCTGATACTGAAAAAACTAGGCAGTCAACCAGAGGCCAGGGAATCCATAGAGAGGGCCTACCAGGAGGTACTAAAAAAGGCCCGGGAGATAACCGATCCCAAGGAATTAGAGCGATTCTACAATAATAATAAAGACAACCAGACCATCATCAGGGAATGGGAGGAATTGGAGGCGGCAAGGAAGGGTCAGCCAGCTGATGCCGGCCGCAGCCAATGATCGGTGAGCGCCAGATGAGATGCGGAGCAGTGAACTGGATAAAAAATAACGGGGGGGCGGGGACCACCGAAGATATCTCCTCCGCGGTTCCCTTTACCATTTGGCAGCGTCAATGGGAGGTTTGCGACGTCATCGGCGACCGGGCCCGGGCCCGGTCGGTGGCCGAAAAGGTAAATTCCCTGTCTCCGAGGAATTCCCGTTATGCCATAACCGCCGGACTGTATCTGTCCCAGCTTCACATCTACAACGGAGAATACCAAAAGGCCCTGGAACAGGCCAAGGATACACTGGTCCTGGCGCTTAATCGGAACCAAGCAGATTTGCTAGCCAATATCTATGAGCAGTTATCGTCGGCTCACCAGAATCTTTCCAATTTCGACCAGGCGGTGGAGCACACCCAAAAGGCCATGAATATTTATTCGGCCGCAGGCAATCAGCCCCGGCTGGGAAGCTCGCTGGCCAGGCTGGGGCAGATCTACTGGAAGATGGGGCAATATCCCAAGGCCCTGCCGGCCCTGGATCGCGCCAAACAGATATTCCAGGAAAACAGCGACGAGCGTTCGCTGGCCTTGGTGTTGCTAACCACCGCCAATGTGCTGCTGGCCACCGATGAACCAAGCAAGGCCCAGGAATATTATCTGGCGTCGTTGGCTATCTGCCGGCGCATTGGCGACCTGGCCAAACAGAGCACCCTGCACAATAATCTGGGGGCGATCATGTACAGCCAGGCCGATTATACCGGCTCCCTGGAACATTACCGCCTGGGGCTCAGGATCGATGAGACCCTGGGCAACCTCCATGGCCAGTCGACCAAGCTGAGCAATATTGCGGTGATGCAGGCTTTGATGGGCAACCACGATCAGGCTCTGGCCAATTTTGAAAAGGGCCTCAGGATAGAACAGGCCACCGGCAACCAGGACGGCCAGATGCGCAAGCTGGGGAACCTGGCCACCCTCTACTCGCTAAAGGGCGATTTTCACCGGGCCATCGTTTACATTGACCAGGCGCTGGAGATCTGCAGAAAGATCAACAGCCGCAGCTACCACGAGTTTTACCTCACCCAGAAAGTGGGATACCTGGGCAATATCAAGGATTACCAGGGGGCCAAGGCGTTGGGGGAAGAGGCCATAGAAATGTCGAAGAGTTCCGGCAACCAGAGCCACCTGGTCACCTTGTATTCCTCGCTGGCCGATATATATTACGACACCGGAGAGATCGAACCGGCCTGGGAATATTCCAGCCGGGCCGTGGGGATAATCGAAAGCCAGGAACTATTCGAGGTCAACAAGGAGGACAGCTATTTCACCCATTGCCTGATTCTGGAGAAGCAGGGCCGGCAGAAAGAATCTGACAATTACCTGGAACTAGCCTATAAAGAAGTGCAGGCCAAGGCCGGGAACATAAAGGATGAAAAAGAGCGGACCGGATTTTTGAGCAAGAACCGGAGCATAGCCCGGATCGTTGAGAAATGGGATCATTCCCATTCAAAGAAAACCTGAACCATGCCGATCTATGAATACATCTGCCAGGGCTGCAAAAAGAAGGTCAGCCTGCTGATCCTCAACCCCACGACTTACGGGACACCACAATGTCCCAGCTGTAAAAGCGAAAAACTGGAGCGGATCATGTCGCGATTCCGAACCCGGCAGTCCGAGGAGAAGCGGATGGAGAAGCTGGCCAATCCCTCCTCCTTTACCGGGCTGGACGAGAACGATCCGGTCTCGGTGGCCAAATGGGCCAAGAAGATGGGAAAAGAACTGGGGGACGAGGCCGGGGAAGGTTTCGACGAGATGGTGGACCAGACCATGGAGGAGGAGGTCCATAAAAGCAAAGATGAAGAGAATGTTTGAGGATCCCAGCGGAGGGATGAGCGACGTTTGATTGTTTGAGGAGCCTGATAGTGTGCTGGGCGATGTTTGAAATAATGGAAGCGTTTGGGATATTGAGCTGGATGCCAGGCGATGTTTAAAAATATTGGAAACATTGTATGGGGCACAAAGGGTAAAGAATATTTACAAAGGGTGTGGATTCCCGATCGAATCGGGAATGACCATTGAGCGAAAACCTTTGTGCCTTAGTATGAGAAGGAAAATATAAAGAAGCATGAAACCAAGAATAGCCATAACCATGGGGGATCCGGCCGGGATCGGGCCGGAGATCGCCATAAAAGCGGCCCTGGACAACCGGGTCAGACGGGCCTGTTGTCCCATACTGGTGGGGCCGAGGGACCTGTGGGGGGAATTAGCCGGGGCCTTCAAGCTGAAGCTGAACAATGTCCCGATACACGACATCTACTGCCCCAAGTTCAACATCGGACCGGGCAGGGAGAGCGCCCAGACCGGGAGGATCGCGGCCGAATCCATCATCGCCGCGGCGGTGATGGCCCTGGACAACGCGATATCCGGAATGGCCACCGCCCCCATCTCCAAAAAAGCCCTGGCTTTGGCGGGCTATAAACAGACGGCCCACACCGAGCTGCTGGCCGAGCTGTGCGGCTCCGGCCCCTGCGCCATGATGTTCGCCGCCCAAAAGCTCAAGGTGACGCTGGCCACCATTCACCAGCCGCTGGCCAAGGTTCCCGGGCTGATCACCAGGCAGGTGATACTGGATAAATTGTCCCTGACCGATGCCGCCCTGAAAAAATTATGGGGCATCAAAAATCCCCGGATCGTGGTTCTGGGGCTCAATCCCCATGCCGGAGAGCAGGGTCTGCTGGGCAGGGAGGAGATAGCGGTGATCTCTCCGGCCGTGGCCCGGGCTGTTAAATCTGGCATCAATGCCATCGGGCCGGTGTCGGCTGAGGCCGGTTTCAGGTTATGCCAGGAGGGAAGGGCCGACGCCCTGCTGGCCATGTACCACGATCAGGGACTGCTGGCTCTAAAAGTTTTGGGCGGGGCCACCAACATCACCCTGGGATTGCCGTTCATCCGGACCTCGCCGGATCACGGGACGGCCACGGATATCGCCTGGAAAAATAAGGCCGACCCCGAGCCGATGATCCGGGCGGTGCTGCTGGCGGCCAGGCTGTCGGGAAAGGCATCAAAGGATCATGGTCCTGGCCTTTAATTAACTTTCTCTTGTAGCCAAGAGAAAGTTACAAAGAGAAGCTTTAGGGGATGACCAGCTAAAGTATACATTGGAACAAAGCACTCAAACCGCCGTCATTGCCGGATGCTGAATAATTAGCCCTGGACCGCTGAACGCGGCCATCCCCTAAAACCCGGCTTGGCTGTTTCATGCTTCACAGGCCAAGTTAATGTTGTTGTTAATAATACTAATATGTCTAAATCTCCGGATCACATGATTCTTTGGAGCTGGCTGATGGATTTTAAAATGGTCAATGAGGGGGCATGGATAGCGAGTGAAAAGAGATTATCCCAACGGCCCATTTATGGTATAATGAAAAATCGAAAACGTAAAATATTTAAGCGATTATGATAGAACTGTTGCATGTCTCCAAGACCTTCCAGAACAGCTGGCAGGCGCTGACAGAGATCAATTTTAGTATCGAAAAAGGCGAGTTCGTCTTTCTGATCGGTCCATCGGGCTCCGGCAAGAGCACTATCCTGCGCCTGCTGATGATGGAGGATTTCCCGGATCAGGGGGTGGTCAAGGTGGCCGGGTTCGCCTCGGACTGCATCAAGCGCCGGCAGATACCCCAGCTGAGGCGAAAGCTGGGGGTGATCTTCCAGGATTTCAAGCTGCTGCCGGAGCGGACGGTCTACGAGAACGTGGCCTTTGCCCTGGAAGTGACCGGGGCCTCCCACGGGATGATCCACAAGAAATCCATGGCGGCCCTCAACCAGGTGGGACTGTCGCACAAGCGGCACTCCCTGCCGCACCAGATGTCGGGCGGCGAACAGCAGAAGGTGGCCATCGCCCGGGCCCTGGTCAACGATCCGTTCATCCTGCTGGCCGACGAGCCCACCGGGAACGTGGATCCCCAGGGGACCCTGGAGATAATCCAGATCCTGAAGGACATCAATGCCAGGGGAACGGCGGTGCTGATGGCCACCCACGAGCAGGAGCTGGTGAAGAAGATGCCCTACCGGGTGCTGATGCTGGACAACGGAAAGATCGAGAAGGACCTGCCGGCCAGGATCACCCAGCGGCGGCGGGAGGAGTAGGATCAGATTACAGATAATGGGGAACGGATGATGGGAGATAGGCGGGGTGTCGTTTGAGGCGCACACTATTTGAGCAAAGCGTTGTTTGAAATGATCGAGAAGCCTGTTATGCCAGCCGGACGGTGTTTGAAGCGGCGGGAGATTTTTACAGTATTTTAGAATTCTACGTGATCTCTGTGTGCTCGGCGGTGAAGCGAAAAACGGACAGGGAACGGACCCCACCCTACCACTTCGGTTTGTGCAACAATAAGTCAGGCTCAGTGCAGGCTCTCCCCTAAAGCATTAGGAGAGGGAAATAGATATTATTTTATTATTTAACCAGGAGGTAAAAATGCGATATTTTCTCATCGCCGCGGCATGTTTCTCGGTGGTCTTTTCATCCGCCGGCTGCGGGCCCGACCCCCGCGACCAGGAGTACCTCCGAGCCATGCGGCCGCTGGTGGTACAGTATGCCGAGCTGGCCAACGACTTCAACAACTACCTGCCCGGCGATTTCGACAAGTTCTCGGCCAACATCGAGTCGCTGCGCAAGCAGGCGATCCTGGTGTACCCGCCTTCGTCTAAGAAGCTGAGACGGTTCAACGCCGAGTTCATTGACCTGCTGAACAAGGCCAAGAAGGCGGGCTTTGTCTTCGGCACCGAGTTTTTGGACTGCGAGGAGCAGGCCAACGGCGTCAAGGAATACGACCGCAAAGTGGACGTGGCCGACAAGTGGCGGTGGGAGGCCCGGGAGTCGTCGCAGGGGTTCGGCGAGGCCCACCAGAGGCTGAAACCGTACCTGCAGAAAATCTTCGAATACCCGGTAAGAGACATCGACCTGAAACCCACCATCACCGCCTTCGCCAAGCAGATGATCCAGTAGCCGTTCCCTTGGCCGGGCAGGCGACAGTAGGGCGGGCTTAAAGCTGCCACCGCCATTGCGGGGTGCCGCTGCTGCGGCAAAAGATTAGAGTATAAAGTATACGGTAGACAGTAGTCAGGAGACAGGAGACAGTAAGGGGAACGGATGGCGCACGGATTCAACGGATTTTTACTGATTGTCCAATAACTAGATTGTCTCTGCGACAATTCGATTAAACTCAGTGCATCGCTCTGCGGTGAAAGTAGACAGTAGACAGTATTTGAAGCGCGTCATCCTGATTAAAGTAATAAAGTCTTTGCGTCCTTTGCGTCTTTGCGGTTAAAAAAGTCTGGATTCCCGCCTGCGCGGGAATGACAAAAAGCAATAAAACCTCTGCGACTCTGTGGTGAAGAAGAAGTGATTATGAAAAGCCCCGATAGGTTATGCTATCGGGGCTTCTGTGTTTTTCTGATGAGCCAGAGTATTTTAAGAAACGAACATTTAACTTTCTCTTGTAGCCAAGAGAAAGTTACAAAGAGAAGCTTTAGGGGACGACCAGCTGGAGTATTAAATCCAACAATATTTTCAAACCGCTTTTATATTGGTTTTCCGACTTTTATGCTTGCAACGCTGAACGCGGCCGTCCCCTAAAACCCGGCTTAGCAGGTTCATACTTCGCCGGCTAAGTTGATGTTAGAAGGCTGTACACTTTCTTAATAAAAGAAATAAGAAGCCCCGATAGGTTATGCTATCGGGGCTTCTGTCATGCTCCACACTTTGGAATGGTGCCCGCCTTTGCCGGGGGCTGTTCATCTCGATATGGCCTGCGGCCTACTCGATGAACAGTTGCCAAGCGTTGGATATTTGGAGTGGTGCCCGCCTTTGCCGGGGGGCTGTTCATCTCGATATGGCCTGCGGTCTACTCGATGAACAGTTGCCAAGCTCTGCACTTTGGGATGGTGCCCCGATACGCTTGGTTATCGGGGCTTCTGTCATGCTTCACGCTTTGGAGTGGTGCCCGCCTGCGCTGAAGCTGCGGCGGACTATTGCCATACTCTGGAGCGGATATGGTGGAGGCGGTGGGAATCGAACCCACGTCCGAAAAAAGAACAACCGAAGCCTCTACATGTTTAGTTTATGTTTTGTCTTTTCCTAAAGGCCCGCATAAACACGGTCCTGGTCGGAGCAGCCCCTGGAATCTTATTCCGAATGACGGGACATCACCCGGAACCAGCCCTTCTTTACGATGTCGTTTGTAAGCCCGATGGGCGGAGACCTACAACGACATAGCGCTTAAAACTAAGCTGCTAAAGCGTAATTAAAGTTGCCATTTTGATGGCTTGCCAGTATTTTAACGAGCCCTCTGACATTCTCGACATGCCACTTTGATCTATCTTAATCCGTCGAAACCTGTCGCCCCCCTCTAATTGAGTTTAAAGTTTAAAGTTCAAAGAATGAAAGTCGGAATATCCGAACAGTTTAAAGTTTACAGTTTAAAGTTCAAAAGCCGGATGAGTATCCGGTATACGGTATTCAGTAGACTGTAGTTCGCAACCATGATAAAGATAACCCATAAAAGGGAAAAAGTCAAGGCATCTTGGTCGACCCCACCCAACCCTCCCCGATGCGGAGAGGGATACGATTTACTTGGTGGGATTTGCGGTAAATAGATCCTTCAGTTTGTAAGGCAGGTGTGTCGGGCTCAGGATGACGATACGTCAGTTTAAAGTTCGTAAAGCTGCCACCGCCAATGCGGGGTGCCGCTGCTACGGCAAAAGATCAAAAAACGTCACACTGAGAAGACCGGTTTGCCTTACTAGCTGAATGTGTGAATATAGAAGATCGTCACCCGTTCGTCTTGTTTGGCGGGAAGGCCCCTCAGGGTGACAAAGCTAGGCGCGCCAACCGGAAAATGATCTGGGCCCATCGGCGATAATCAGCGGATAAAAAACCCACGTAACCTATTAAAATATATTGACATTAAGCCGCATATAATGGTATTATAAAATGTCAAAAAATAATGTATTATTACCAGAGAAAAAGGGAACCAAAATGGACAGCAACAGCATCAAGATCACCCTGCCGGACGGCAGTGTCAGGGAATACCAAAAGGGGGTCAGCGCCGCCGAGGTGGTCAAATCCATCGGCAGCGGTCTGGCCAGAGCTTCGCTTGCGGCCACAATAGACGGTAAGCCGGTGGGCCTGGGCACCACCATCGCCCATGACGCCTCCTTCACCGCCCTGACCTTCGATTCTCCGGAGGGCAAGGATATATACCGCCACTCGGCCAGCCACTTGATGGCCCAGGCCGTCACCGAGCTGTACCCCGAGGTCAAGGTGGCCATCGGCCCGTCCATTGAGGACGGCTTCTACTACGATTTCGACCGCGCTACTGCTTTTACCCCGGAAGACCTGGCCAAGATAGAGGCCCAGATGGCCGAGATCGTAAAAAAGGATCTGCCCATCGTCAGGGAAGAACTGTCGCGGGACCAGGCGCTGGAGATGTTCAAATCCAAGGGAGAACTGTATAAAACCGAACTGATCAACGACCTGCCGGAGGGGGAAAAGATATCCCTCTACCGCCAGGGCGAGTTCGCCGACCTGTGCCGAGGGCCGCACCTGCCGTCCACCGGACGAATGCGCTTCTACAAGCTACTGTCGGTGGCCGGGGCCTACTGGCGGGGCGACGAAAAGCGGAAGATGCTGCAGCGCATCTACGGCACCGCCTTCGACAAGAAGGAACAGCTGGAGGCCCACCTGCAGAAGCTGGAGGAGATCAAGAAGCGTGACCACCGCAAGCTGGGCAAGGAGATGGATCTGTTCTCGCTGCACGATGAGGCCGGGGCCGGGCTGGTGTGCTGGCATCCCAAGGGGGCCAGGATGCGGTCAATTGTGGAGGACCACTGGCGGAAAAGACATTTTGCCGGGGGCTACGATATCGTCTACACCCCGCACATCGGCAAGGAATGGGTGTGGCAGACCTCCGGCCACCTGAAGTTCTACAAGGAGAACATGTATTCCCCGCTGGATATCGACGGCACCGACTATTACCTGAAGCCGGTCAACTGCCCGATGCAGATACTGATCTACAAAGCCGGGCACTATTCCTACCGGGACCTGCCGCTGCGCTGGGCCGAGCTGGGCACCGTCTACCGCTACGAACGGAGCGGAACGCTGACCGGGCTGTTCCGGGTGCGGGGCTTCACCCAGGACGACGCCCACATCATCTGCACCCCGGCCCAGATGGACGACGAGGTATTAAGGGTGCTGGACTTCTCGCTGTCGATCATGGCCGATTTCGGGTTCAAGGACGTCAAGATAGAGCTGTCGGTGCGGGACCCCAACAACCTGGACAAATACGCCGGCTCGGACGAGATGTGGATCAAGGGCGAGGAATCGCTGGTGAAAGCGCTTCAGGCCCGCAACATAGACTACGAGAGGATGGAGGGCGAGGCGGTGTTCTACGGGCCCAAGATAGACATCAAGATCCGGGATTCTTTGGGCCGGCTGTGGCAGTGCACCACCATCCAGTTCGACTTCAACATGCCGGTGGGATTCGACATGACCTATATCGGCGAGGACGGCAAGGAGCACCGGCCCTACATGGTGCACCGGGCCCTGCTGGGATCGTTGGAACGCTTCTTCGGGATCCTGATCGAGCACTACGCCGGGAATTTCCCGCTGTGGCTGGCCCCGGTTCAGCTGGCGGTGATGAACATCACCGATGCCCAAGGGGATTACGCACGCAAACTAGGGGACAGGTTACAGGAATCAGAGTACAGGGTGAAGATGTTTTTGGGCTCGGAGAAGGTGGGGGCCAAGATCCGGGACGCCGAGATGGAGAAGATCCCCTACATGGCGGTGGTGGGAGACCGGGAGATGGAGGCCGGGACCGTCTCGCTGCGGAAGCACGGCCAGGGGGATATCGGAAAGATGACGATTGAGGAGTTGATGGCCAAGCTGGGGGATGAGGTGCAGGGCAGAAAGTGAGGCAATTTGAAGTATACAGTATTCGGTATACAGTATCCGGCATTAAGTTTAAAGTTCAAAGTCATAAAGTTAAAAATCTGTCACACTGAGAAGGCTGGCTTGCCGGACAGGTTGAATGTGTGGATACAGTCACCCGTTCAGCTTGCCTGATGGAACGAGACCTCAGGGTGACAAAGGCGGCAGTTGAAAATACGAAGTTTAAAGTTCAAAGTAAAATAATCGTGTAATGTATGGGCGACCGTCCGGTCGCCCGGTCCTGCCCAACGTGTCATTCCCGTGAAAACGGGAATCCATGCCTCGCGCCTGGTAAGCATACCGCGTGGGGACACGGCGTGCCTTATCGGTTGTTCTTTTTCTTTTTTGTGCCGCACCTCTCCCCTACCCCTCTCCTAAAGCATTAGGAGAGGGAAGAGCCTGCACTGAGTATGACCGGTTGCTCTGGCTTACGAAGTGGTGAGGTCAAAAGGTCGTCGCTGCACCTCTGCCCGGCGGCTGCAGACCGGCGGCCTAAATTTGACAAACTCGCTGCTCTCGGACACTGCCAAATCCTTAACGGCCGCCTTTGACCAGCAGCAGAGCTGAGGCGACAGGGGACCGAGGCCAGCCGCACCCATTCGCCTGGGCAAAATTGCTTAAAGGCGGGGAACCAAGACCGGGGACCTGCATTGGGTTTGCCAGCGACAGAACAAAGGCGACAGGGACGGAGGAGGATGGTGATTTGAAAGCAGGGATACCAGCACTGAGAACAGAAGCAAGTTCTACAGAATACTATCTCCTGAATACCGGATACCGGCAATAGGTCTTTTAACTGCATTATCAACCATTCATATAAGCCATGAGTAAAGTACTGATTACCGGGGGATGCGGCTATGTGGGCTCGCATGTCAACAAATGCTTAAGCCAGAAGGGCCACCAGACCGTGGTGCTGGACAACCTGGTCCACGGCCACCGGGAATTCGCCAAGTGGGGAAGGCTGGTGGAGATGGATCTGGGCGACCGGGCCGGGCTGGAAAAACTGCTGGCGGCGGAAAAGTTCGACGCGGTGCTGCACTTTGCCGGCTACATCGCGGTGGGCGAAAGCGTGCGGGAGCCCGAGACATATTACCGCAACAACGTGGGCAACAGCCTGATCCTGCTGGCGGCCATGAGGCAGGCCGGCCTGAACCGGATCATCTTCTCCTCCACCGCGGCGGTCTACGGCGACCCGGTGCAGATCCCCCTGGGTGAGGACCACCCCCTGGCCCCCATCAATCCCTACGGCCGCACCAAGCTGATCATCGAGCAGGCCCTGCGGGATTTCTCGGCGGCCTACGGCCTGCGCTCGGCCGCCCTGCGCTATTTCAACGCCGCCGGGGCGGCGCCGGGGGCCGGTATCGGAGAACGGCACGTCCCCGAGACCCACCTGATACCGCTGGTGCTGGGGGCGGCCCTGGGCAAGCGGCCCGAGGTCTCGGTCTACGGCGCGGACTATGACACCCCGGACGGCACCTGCCTGCGGGACTACATCCACGTGGACGACCTGGCCGAGGCCCATGTCCTGGCATTGGAATACCTGGAACAGGGCGGGGGGACGGACTGCTTCAATCTGGGCAACGGGAACGGCTTCTCGGTGCAGGAGGTGATCTCGACCGCCCGGAAGGTCACCGGCCGGGAGATCAAGGCGGAGATCACCCCCCGCAGGGAGGGCGATGCCCCGCGGCTGATCGCCTCGTCGGACAAGGCCAAGAGGATACTGAACTGGAAGCCCCGCTATACCGACCTGGGGGACATCGTGAAGACGGCTTGGGAGTGGCATAAGGTATAAAAGCGGATATGGGTAGACAGTAGACAGGAGACAATACCCAGTTTAAAGCTTAAAGCTGAAAGTTAAAAGAATAAAAGCTTGTCACACTGAGAAGACATCGTTGCCTGACTGGCTGAATGTGTGAGTGCTAAAGCCCAAAGAATAAAGCCGGTATACAGTATACAGGAGACAGTATTTATTATTAAGCTGAAAGTTCATAAAGTAGAAAGTAGACAGCAGGAGGGCAGGGCAACGTTTGAGAGGCCGGACGGGCGGGCTGGGCAACTGGGACCACGTTGGAGATGCTAGATATACTTCAAGCACTGTTGGAAACGTACGAGATGCCAGGATATGCTGCCCAGCAACAATGGATCGCTGGAGAGTCCCGGCAGGGCGTCAAACAACGACAGACAACGGGCAGCTAACCGCGAAAAACGCTAAAAAAGCATCCCAGGGGGAAGTAAGGCAGATCTTGGAAAAATATAAAGTAAACCGCAGTTTGAGTTTACCCGGAAGATCGCCGCCGCCGGTGAAAATACCAGGCCGGCCGTTAATCCTGAAATAGTTATCCGACGGCATCGGATAACATATTGACAAATTATACGATGATGTCGTATAATGTTTTAAAAAGGAAACCCCATGGAGCAAATTTTATATCGTTACAATCCCTGGTGGGAGCCGGGCTGGCAGCTGGAAAGCCTTCACCAGCGGGCCGGGTATTTGGAGGCGATGGAAGCATCTCTGGACAGCCGGGACATTGTGATGCTGACCGGCTTGCGCCGTATCGGAAAGACCACCCTGATGCACCTGCTGATAGACCGGATGATAAAGAGGGGCCTGGCCGAGCCCCGGCGTATTTTTTACGTAAGCCTGGATGATTATCTGCTGGCCAAGAGCAACCTGCCCGAAATAATAGAGGCCTACCGCAAGATACACGGCTTCAGCCACCGGGAAAAGGTATATCTGTTCCTGGACGAAGTGACCTATCTGCCCGGGTACGAACAGCAGCTTAAAAATGTTTACGACGGCCAGAGGGCCAAGGTCTTCGCCTCGTCATCCAGCGCCTCGCTTTTAAAAAGCAAAAAATCACACTTGGTGGGGCGGCACCGGTTGGTGGAGATAATGCCTCTGGACTTTGGCGAATACTTAAAATTCTCAAACATCACCATATCCAAGGCGGACCGGCATCTTACCGAAAGCCACTTTGAGAAATACTTAGCCACCGGCGGCATTCCGGAGTATGTGTTGCGCCGGGAACCGGCCTACTTAAGGGAACTGGCGGATGACATCATCCACAAGGATATTGCCGCCCTGCACGGAATCAAGGCGCTGCAGCAGCTGAAGGATTTTTTTCTGCTGCTGATGGAACGGTCGGGCAAAGCATTCAGCATCAACAAGTTGGCCAGCGTCCTGTCAATATCTCCGGACACCGCTGGACGCTACCTGGAGCTGTTTGCCGACAGCTATCTGATCCATCTGGTTCCCCGCCAGGGAAAGACCAATGCCCGGCTGCTGGCCCCCAAAAAGATCTACGCGGCCGATCTGGGAATAAGGAGCCAGTTCACCGGATTTCGCGATCTGGGAAGCCTGTTTGAGAATTACATCTACCTTAAGATCAAGCATCTGGGGCCGCGCTATGTTTACCAGGACGGCATCGAGCTGGATTTCGTAACCGATAAGGGCCTTTTGATAGAAGCCAAGTATAACAGCGCCATGACAGCCATGCAGCAGGAGCTGTTCCGGCTGACGCCGGCCAGAAAAAAACTAGTGATCAACGGTCCGCATGACTTGAAGCTGCTGGAAACAGTGGACAAATAGGTTTGAGGAGCCTGGCAGGGAGCCAAACAATGAACAATGGAAACTTGGGAAACTGGACAAATAGGAAGTGGGCAAATGGGAAATAGGGGAACTTAAAACGAAGGCAGCCCTTCGACGGTTTGATCCGCCGCGGCGGACTCACCGCAGGCCCCGCTCAGGGTAAAAAACGGAAAGCTCATAAAGCTGAAAGTAGACAGGATACGAAGCTTAAAGATCAAAGCATAAAAGGCGCGTCATCCTGAAAAGACAACCAAGATTGGCTAATGAAGGATCTGCGCCGGCGGATAGAGATTCTTCGGATAGTTCGTCAGGCCGCCAGACTCAGAATGACGGGACGTCAGTTTAAAATTCGCAAAGTAGAAGGCAGACCGTAAGTAGACAGTAGACAGTAGCCGGGAAAGACAGGGGGACGGCCCGCTAAAGGCGCGAAAAAAGAATCAACAATAAATAATCATCGGTACGGGGATTCAATGATAAACATGAAAAACAAAGCCGGGATGGGCTGGCAGTCAGCGGGACAGGCCCTGGAGGAAGACCGGCGGGACAGGATACTAAAAGCCGATACCCGGCAGTTCATCCTGCTGTGCAGCGGTCTGCTGGAACGGCATATCGGGCGGCTGACCCCGCGCCGCGGATCAGGGCTGGTGGAGCAGCAGCGGCGGTTTAAGAGGCTGGTCCAATGATCGAGCTGATCCGGACCGGGGCCGAAATACAGGATTTTATAGAAACCCGGGGCTGGAAATTCTGCTTCATCGGGGGGCTGGCGGTGCTGCGCTGGGGGGAGCCCCGGTTCACGGCTGGGCTCAGGGCAAGAGTTTAAAGTTGAAAAAACATTCAGTTACAATAATCCTCCCCGTACGCAACGAATCAAAATTTATCATTCCCTGCTTGCAATCAATCATTGCCCAGTTGCAGCCTAATTATCAGCCATAGGCTGATCCGCCGTGGAGGATAAAACCATACTAAATAAACTAAAATTTACTTAGAACCCAAATTTATTTCTAAGTAAGTTAAAATTTACTTAAAAGGATAAAATGAGCGATAGATCGGGCGTATATATTCAACAGCCGGCTGGTGTAAGAAGAAGGACCAATAGCACACGGATTCAACGGATTGGTTTGGATTTTAACGGATTATTTTGTGCCTGATCTATCATCTACCGCTTCCCACTTTCTCTTTGAAGAGAAAGTTACAAAGAGAACTCGTCGCTGCACCTCTGCCCGGCAGGCACAGACCCTAAGGCCTGAATTTGACAAACTCGCTGCGCTCGGACACTGCCAAATCCTTAACGGCCTTCTTGGTTCAGCGGCAGAGCTGATGCGACAGGGATACGTCTGGAACGCGGATCGGGGCGGGTGCGGGAGGACCAATAGAACGCAGATTCAACTGATTGGTCTGGATTTGAACGGATTATTTTGTGTTGGGTTACGGGGATGGGGGGACCAATAGCACGCTACCCAGTTTAAAGTTGAAAGACCTGTCACACTGAGAAGACTTGCTTGCCTGACTGGCTGAATGTGTGAACGGTACGTCAGTTCAAAGTTTAAAGAATAAAAGCCACTGTGTCCTTGAGAACCACTGTTAAAAATAAGATGCGTGAACCCCGAAAAAACGGGGGTGTCTTGGCGGTGAAAGCCAACCGGAAAAGGGAAAATAATCTGTATCCATCTGCGTTAGTCTGCGGATAAAAAAACCAACAACCAAAAAGGAGAAAGACCATGAAGAAGACCGCCTGTACCCTGATCATCCTGGCGGGCGTATGCCTGCTGGTGGGGATCGTCTTGAAAGTTGCTGGAATGAGCCACGGCATTTTGGGCACAGTGCCCAGTTCGTATCTGGAGATGACCAAGATATTACTGCTGGCGGCTATTGCGGTGAAATGCTGCTGCAAGTGCCATCACAAGCACGACGGGGAGAAAAAGGAAGGCGATTCCTGCTGCAAGTAGGGCCCGGCCCTGATCCGCCCAACGTGTCATTCCTGCACTTCATTGCATTCAGCATAAACCCTGAGCCAGCAGGGCTTGCTTGCCTTACTCAGGGCAGGCTTCCAGCAGGAATCCATGCCTCTTGCCTGGCCTGCATACCGCGTAGGGACACGGCGTGCCTTATCGGTTGTTCTTTTTCTTTTT
>JAHJLF010000072.1 GCA_018821925.1 Candidatus Edwardsbacteria bacterium | reverse complement strand
GGCATAAAGCCCGCGTGATTTGTCTCCTGCCCGATGTAGGTACGTAACAGCTTTATCCTGGTGGCTGCTGTTGTAATAATGGTGGGCCAGATCCTCCAAATGCAGGAACAAATTATCCTTAAATTCATTCTCTAAGGTGCGGGCCACATTGCCGTGCAGCTCTTTTCTGCGCTGTTTTAGCAGGGTAGAATAGGCCGCCTCATGGGTGGTGGTGGAATGAAATTCGTATACCCGCTTGGTATCCACCATTTTGGAATATAGAAGACCTTCAAAGTGCTCCAGGTTGTCCAATAGCCCCTGTATCTTTTCCTCCGGTTCTTTCAACAGTTTTGCCAGAACCGCTCTGTCAAATTCCTTCCCTATCACTGCGGAATACTGCAACAACCTCCTTAGTTCCTCTCCCAGCTTGTCGATCCGACCCAGCACCACGGAAGCCACTGTGTTGGGCAGGGCCATCTTGCCTAACCGCTTGGTGGCAACCAGGCTCTCCCCCTCCCGTTTTACCAGGCGGCGGGATATCAGATGCCTGATCACTTCCTCTATGAAAAGCGGATTCCCTTCGGTCCTTTCGATAAGCTTGTCCAGAACCAGGTCGTCCACATCGGAGACCGAGGCCAGGGCCGAAACCATCTGCCAGGTTTCCTGCTTCTTCAGCGGTTTTAGATTTATATTCAAACAATATGGTTTTGCTATGAAGGGAAGGGCCAGTTCCGGGCGAAAATCGGCACAGATCAGTATTGATTCGTTGGGAAGGATATCCACCAGGTGTTCCAACAATTCAAGGCTTAGGGTATCAGCCCACTGTAAATCTTCAAAGGCCACAGCCAACGGCTGTTTTTTCGATTGGCGCAGATAAAGCTCCCTAATCCCCTCGAAGGTCTTTCTCTTGCGTTTTTCGGGATCCAGGCCCTCTATCTCGCCGTAGGTGATCCCCAGAAGCGATCCCAAAAATGGCTCAAAATCGCTCAGATCCAGCATATGCAGCGCTTCCTGAATCTTTTCATGTTTTCTTTCGCCGTTGTCCTTCTCTTCGATATTAAAGATCACATTCAACTGCCGGATGAACGGCTGGTAGGCCACATTGCTGGAGTAGGAATAACACTTCCCTTTGGTGAATTTGAACCCCTGATCCCTGGCCAGCAATTCCAGTTCCTTGGCGATCCTTGATTTTCCCACTCCGGATTCTCCGGTTATGGCCACCATTTGCCCTTTGGCGTTCTTGGCCTTCTCGATGGCCTGCTTTATCCCCTCCATCTCGGCCATGCGACCCACCAGCTTGATACTACCCGAACGCAGGGCGCTACTCTGGCCGGCCTCCTCCATCCGTCCCTGGATAAGATAGACATTTTGGGGCTTGGACTTTCCTTTGACCATCACCGGTTTGAGTTTCTTCAGCTTGATCTTGCCTTTTACCTGCCGGTAGGTATTTTCCCCGATAACGCATTCCCGGGCGGTGGCCACCTTCTCCAGCCGGGCCGCCAGGTTGACTCCGTCGCCGATGACGGTGTATTCCATCCTTTCCTTGGAGCCAACGTTGAGGGCCACTACCTCTCCGGTGTTCAGACCGATGCTCATGGCCAAATCCATTTTTCTCTCGGCGCTGAAACGGTCCATGGCCTCCAGCATTTCGATGGCCGCCATACAGGCTCTTAAAGGGTCATCCTCATGGGCTACCGGAGCGCCGAAAAGCACCATCAGGGCGTCGCCCATGAATTTATCGATATGTCCGCCATAGCGGGAAGCTATCTCCACCATGGTGTCGAAATACTGATTGACCACCTCCACCACCTGTTCAGGATCCATGGTCTCGGACATGGCGGTAAAGCCAGAAAGATCTCCAAACAAAACGGTGACCTGTCGGCGCTCCCCTTCCACCTTGACCCCATCGGGGTTGAGCAGGATCTTGTCTATCACTCTTTTGGGCAGGTATTTCTGAATGGAGGATATTATCTTCTCCACCTGGCCCAGTTTGTCAAAAACAGCCTGTTCCAGGTCTCCCTGCAACAAGCTGCTTTTCCTGCCGGTTATATTATCCAGCTTCTCTAGTATTTTTTTTATCAATTCATGTTGTTCCATTACTGGCTCCTTTTTTATATCACTCGCTAAGCGGAACTTTTGGATTTTCTTAACCTGCGATCGCCGAGTTCCATGGCCCTAAGCAGCTTTTTCATCTCGAATTCCTGGCTGGCAAAATACTCGAGCTGCTTTTCCACCCAACGCTGGATCCTCTCCGAAAGCTCCATCACCTGTTCGGAAGCCAATTCCCCCTCCCTCTGGGCATCAATGATCTTATCCAGCAGTTTCGGCCCCAGTTCCATATCGCTTTCCCTTTTTAATTTTTCCAAAAAGACAACCAGCTTAAGGTAATATGCGTAGTTCTTTTTTTGGATGGGGGTAGCCTTGTCGGTTTTCGGTGGAGGTTTGTTCATATCCAGTTCTCCCGGTTTAAAAAGATTCATTATTTCTTGACAGCAAAGTCTTCTTTTGCTATGCTATATAGTGATTGACATCAGTTATTCTGATCCTTGAATTTTTCGTCTGTCGTCCTTAAGCGATGCAATGCCACCTTTACCAGGGTGATCAGGAGTTTTGACGTTATCCTGGGGTCGGTTTCCAGCATCTGTTCAAAGACCTTCTTGGTGATTACCACCAACTCTCCGTCCTCGGCTATTCTGGCGGTGGCTGAACGGGGCTGGGAATCCAGCAGCGACATCTCCCCGAAATAACTGCCGGGGCCAAGGGTGGCCAGCAACAGTTCGTCCTTATCTTTTACGGTCTTGTATATCCCGACCTTGCCGGAATGGATCAGGTACATTACCTCCCCCGGAGTGCCCTCAAAAAACAGGGTTCTGCCGGCCCGGTAGGCCCTTACGAAGATCAGCCGGGATATCCTCTCCAACTCCTCAGGGGTAAGGGCGCTGAACAGGTTGTTACCTTTAAGTATGTCAACAATATTAGTCATTGTGGCTTCCTCCTAAAAATAAAAGAAAGGATATTTACATGGACGAGATTACCGGCCTGCGTCAATGCCTGCTTTTTCAGGAATTGACCGATGAAGAATTTATGAAGATTACTCAGATCATGTCCACCGATGCCGAAAGCTTCATGCCCGGAGCATTGATCTGTCAAAAGGACGCCCCTGGGGACAGCCTTTATATGGTAAAAAGCGGCAAGGTACAGATAAGCCTTCCCTCCGATCAGACGGATATTATCCTGGCCGAGCTGGGAACCGGAAAGTTTTTCGGCGAGATGTCTCTTTTAGACAAAGCTCCCCGATCGGCCAATGTGGTAGCCCTAGAGCAGACCGAGATCTTTATATTGACCAGAAAGCACATCGCCTACCTGGTGGAAAAGGATCCCAAGATTGCCGCCAAAATGATGCTGTCACTGGCCCGGGTGCTTTCTGCCAGGATCCGGGTTTTAAATGAACGGATCGAGGGCATCCTTTCAGCCGGATAACATTCCGGCATCAAATATCCTGTCCGGGCAGATTCCCGCTTTTCCCACCATTTCCAATGAGTAGTCCAGACGGCAGACGGTATCCCGGCCGTGGCCGTCCGATCCCAATGAGAACCTTACCCCGGCCTCCAAAGCAGTTTGGATCGTTTCATATGCCGGGAGTTCCCACCGGGTATTTATCTCCAAAGCAAAACCGTATTTCAGAGCCAGCTCCACCAGGCGCTGGCTCCATTTATTGCCAAGGATACTGCCTGACTCCGGCCTGAGTTTTAAAGGAAGCAGCCCGGGATGGGCCAGTATTTGAAACCTGTACTGCTGGGCCTTTGTTTCGATCAGATCCAGCATCTGTTCAACGATTGCCTGGTACGCCGGCAATCGTGCCTGGTTGTCGAAAAAATTCAAATCGCCTATCGAATGCACACCTCCGATGAGATAATCGCATTTGCCCAGCAGTGGCTGAGATATTCCGATTTGGGTGCCCAGATCTAACTCGGCCGATTTGAACACCGAGAGCCCTTCCAAAGCCTGAAGATACTGCCTGAATTGATCATCGCTATTTATCTGGAAGCTCCCTTCGCCGCAGTGATCGGAGATACCCACTAGGTATCCCTTGGCATTGGCTATGGAGCATACTTCTTCCGGAGTAAGTTTCCCGTCAGAAAATATTGTGTGGGTGTGAAGGTCTTTGATAATCAAGCTATCGGACCCGCTTTTCTATTGTATTATTTATGCTTGTCGGTTGTCAATTGAAAATCAGATAAATTTAGATCCCGGCGCCGGTTATTTTCCTTGCTATGAACTGACCTTGTGCCTGGTATCGCTCATCCTCCGGCTTGACGTTCGCTCTAAACTTTTGGCAAAATACAACTGCTCGCCTAAAAGGCTTTTAAAGTCGTCCTTATGGAGCCGGAGCACCAGACATTCAGTCCCGGCCACAACATCAGCCGTGCGAGGAACATCAAGCAGCAATGCTATCTCGCCAAAATACTCGCCGGGGCCCAGCTCGGCCACCTTGTTCTTCTGCCCGCCCTTCGTTACCAGTACATCCAAACGGCCCTCTTTGATGATGAAGAAACTGTCGCCTATTTCCCCTTGAGTTATTACCGGTTGTCCGGGGTGGTATCTTTCAGGAACCAGCCGGGAGGCGGCCATCGCCACCTGAGCCGGGGCAAACTCGGCAAACAGCGGCAGCCTTATCAAAAAACCCCGGTTCTCTATCAGCCGATCGATCCGGACCGCCAGATCCACCTTTCTGGCCATCAGCGATTCGAAATCCTTCCGTTCCAGTACCAGCAGGGAGCAATCGGCCACGGCTTTTACCGATGCGGTTCGGGGGACGTTCTTGATCAGGGCAATCTCTCCGAAATAATCTCCGCGGGAAAGTTTGGCCGCCATCAGATCGGGCTCGCCTTTACGGGAGATTGTCACCTCCACCTGGCCGGATTTGACGATATAGAACTTATCGCCCTGCTCGCCCTGCCGTATGATCATCTCTCCGGAACGGACCCTTTCTTCCTTGAGGTGGGAATAGAATAAGGTTGTTTCCTCTTCGCTCAGTTCCCAAAATCTTGCCACTCCGGCAATGACGTTCTGGGCGTCACGTTTCTCTTGTTTGAGGTTGGCCACGGCCAGGTCCTTGGCCCACTGCGAATCCTTCATTATATACTGCTGGGCTATCTCCCGTTCCTCCCAGTAAAGGCTTTGATAGGCCGTTTTTATCGTATTCCTGGCAAAATAATCGCCCACCTCATGCGAAAGGTAATTCAACACTTCATCCAGCATGCCCCTAAAGGCCCGGCTCCGGTCGACTATGCCGGCGCTGCGCTCAAATCGTTCCTCGCTTCCGTTGCCGTAAAGGCGAATCGGCCAGTTCCTTTCTATCATGATCAGATTAAGGCGGTCGTCCATCGCCCGGGCCTGCCCCTCTCCGAAGAACGAGGCAAAATAACTGCGGGACATGCGGTATATCTTTATGGCTGCCTGGCGCATTCTTCTTTTTTCGGACGATGCCGGTTCAAAGGTTGCGTTCTCCGGCAGCCAACGGGCGCTTTTTATGATCAAATACAGCCAAAATACGGCAAACACCAGCAGCAGGGCGGCCAGAAAACCAAAATTGTATAGGGAGAACAAAAGGATAATGTTCCAGGAAATGATCCCCAGTAAAAAATATATCCAGAAATATTCCAGCGAGGATCCCATATTGTGCCACACTAACGACAACAACATCAAAAAGGCCGTGGAGGAAAGCATTATGGACAGGGTCCGCGAAGTGGACATCCCGTGGAAATACCCCACTAATACCAGAATTCCGAACCACAGCCCGCCCCACAATATCCTCTGCCACTGCCGCCAGCGGCGAAGGCTAGAGAAGGAGAATTGGGTATAGGTGGCGGCAAACAATGCCACTGATCCCGTCAACCAAATGGCCGGCCTGAGGCCAACCGGAAATATCTTTATGAATAGGCTTCCCAAAGCCGCCAGAAGAAGCCCCAGCAGCACCAGCCACAATGAGGATCCTTTGTAATATGAATAAACCCTCTGGGAAAGAGCTCCCAGCGCCAAGGCAAAAATGATTGCGATAACGATTGCCGACCATCCCCGAATATAGCTGTAACCAAACGAGCTTAACAAACAAAGCAGAAATAAAACCCCAGCCATGATGGCCGGCCTGCGGTATATCAGATCGGTAAAAGCCTTCAAGAGGTTGACAGCCATAAGTCTTATCTTTTTATAAGCTGCGCCCATTGCCGCCAAGATAATCACACCAACCCCCAATAGAAGCATCAGGCGCAACTGCTGGCTGGTGGCGTTGAAAAAATGGCTCCCTATCTGCTGAGCCCTTATCCGCCAGAAATACCCGACTATAACCAGGGCTAATACCGACCAAGCAATGGCGCCCAGGCCGTAGGCCGTGAAGACCTTGTCCTGCCAGCTAAACGGCTCTTTTGCCTTGATTTTAGGCCATAGCTGTTTTTTGACAAAATTGGAGGCCTTGGCCTTAAGGCCCGGGATCTCTAACCAGTCTATCAGAACGTAATATCCGTCCAGCTCCAGCAGCGGATTGAGGTTGAGGAACACTGTTAGGTAAGATAGGAAAGCAAATTTATAAAGCAGCGGATTGATGAAAAGATTGGGGAACAGTATTATTACCGCCGACATGATTCCGGCAATAAAAGCCTGGGAGAATGGCCCTATCAGGGATATCAATATCCTTTTTCGCTTGGGCAGCAGCCAGGTGTCCGTGATATCAACATAGAAAGATGGAAAGATGGTATTTATTATCACCCCGCCGCTGTTGATGCGCCTTCCGTAATGTTTGCAGGCCAGGGCGTGCGATAGCTCATGGGCCACAATGGAAACATAATTGAGGAGCACCAGTACCGCCAACCCCAAAACAACCGAGCCGGACGATTTAAGCAGGCTGTATTCTCCGGTCCTGAATAGATGGGCAAACATAAAAAATCCCGCTAAGGAAAACACGGCCGCAACCATCTGTACCGGCCGAAAATAGAACAGTTTGAAGCCTTTTTCATACAGCCCGGTGATGCCGTTGTCAATATTTGCAATCGGCCACTGCCGCCGGGGTAAAGATTTTGCGAAATCAATAAGTTTAACCAGCGGTTTATCCAGCTTGATCTTCTTGAGAAGCCTGCCGTAGAAAGATTTTGGGCTTTCGGAAAGAAAGCCCCCTTTGAAAAGCTCCTGCACCAGGGTCCCCAACCGGGAGAAGGCCAGGGCGCCGTATTTCCTGAAATACTCCACCAGGACCTCCTGGACCATCCGGCTGCCGTCGAGCAGTGTAAATAGGAAATGATCCTTGGCCGAAAGGCGGATATAGCCGTCTCCGCCGGGGGACTTCAGGACGTAAAACTCTTTGCCGTCGCGGCTGACAAAATGGGCCTCCTCGCATCCCGGCCGGATAGCCGGGCGGCTCTTGGCAAAATCCATCTTGTCGGTCAGTTTTTGCCAGAATGAAATTGATACTGGAGAGTTGCTATTCTGGGGGTCCATCGTTTTATCGCATAAATCCGTCATTTATCTTTATAGAGCCCCTGCTGCTGGATGTATTGCCGGACCCTGGCCGGCACCAGGTATTCTATACTGGCCCCGCGAAAGGTTCTCTCCCGGATATTTGAAGCGCTGATCTCAATAAGCGGGACCGGCAGGAAAACTATCTTCTTTTTCCATTTGTTCTCAACATCCGCCGTCCTGTAGCCGGGCCGGGCCATAACCACTACTTTGCATATTTTTAATATCTCCTCGGGCTTCCTCCAGGTGGAAAGGGCCAAAGCCTGATCCAGGCCGATCAGCAGATATAATTCTGAACTGGGAAATAATTTTTTGATCTTCCTCAGGCTTTCTACGGTATATGAGGCGCAATCAGACGCCAGCTCGATATCTGAAGCCGCAAAATATTTATTGCCCAAAATGCCGAGCTTGACCATTTTATATCTTATAACGGGCGGGGATATCTTCCCGCTGCATTTATGAGGCGGCTTCCCGGCCGGGACAAATATCAGCCTATCCAGCCCCAGGATCTCCAGGGCGTTCTGGGCGGCTATCAAATGCCCGTAATGGATGGGATCGAAGGTGCCTCCGAAGATCCCGATTTTCTTTATTTTATTTTTGATCACCGCCATGCAGCTTATCTAGTTGGTCTCGTCGGTTTTAGTGCTGTCAGCTGTCGGTTCCGGTTTTGCCGGGGCCATTTTTTTCAACAACGGTTCGATCTGCACCAGCATCTGGCCCGATTTCTCGGCCCAGGGAGTGCCGGGATAATCTTTGATGACGCCCTGGAAATATATCTGGGCCGGGGAATATTGTTTCATCTTGAAATATATCAAGCCCGACTCGTAATCCTTGCGGGCCAGCTTTTCATTTACCTGAAGAAGTAGCTTTCTGGCATCCTCCTGGCCCTCCGGGTAGCGTTCAAAATACAACTGCAAAGTGCTTTTGGCTTTTTCGGCGGTCTCGGTCTGGTCCAGGGCATAGTTGGGCGACATTTTGTAATAAGCGTAAGCCATGCGATACAGACCCTTTTCAGCCATGGGGCTGGAAGGATAGTCGGAGGTCAGATGCTGGTACTCGTCAACCGCAGTGGCATAATCCTTGGTGTTAAAATAACATTCCCCCAGGTAATATGAAGCTTCGGCGGCCACCCTGGTGCCGGAGTAGTTATAAACGATCTCTTTGAAATCGTCTATGGCATCCACATATTTTTTCTGGTTGAAATATTCCATGCCCCTGGCAAAAGTGTCCTCGGCATCAAGTTTGGCTATTGTCTTTTTCCCGCCGCAGGAGATCATTGACAACATAATCAACAACGCCGCCGTTATGGATAGGATACCTTTTTGCATTTATTGCTCCTTGTATTATGAGATTGAATATTTTCACTGGCCCCATACGTTCCGGTCCAGACTGCGATATTGTATGGCCTCGGCAATCTGGGCCTGGGAGATATTTTCCGACCCGTCCAGATCGGCAATGGTGCGTGACACCTTGAGGATCCTGTCATAGGCCCTGGCCGACAGGCCGAATTTGGTGATGGCATTACGCAGCAGTTCGTCGCTGGATTCATCAATGGTGCAGAATTTACGGATATCTTTTGACTGCATATGGGCATTGCAGAAGATGTTCTTTCGGCCCTGAAACCTTTTCAGCTGTACGTCCCGGGCCTTGTCAACCCTGGTTTGAATGGCCGAGGAGCATTCCCCGGGTTCTTTTTGGGTCAGCTCCTGGTACTTGAGAGCCGGCACCTCTATATGGATGTCTATCCTGTCGAGTAGCGGGCCGGAGACCTTGGACATGTATTTTTGAATGCTCTGGGAACTGCAGTTGCACTCGTGGTTGGGATCGGTGTAATACCCGCAGGGACAGGGGTTCATGGCGGCGGCCAGCATGAACGAGGCCGGAAAGGTCAGGGACATGGCCGCCCGCGATATGGTCACCTTCCCATCCTCCAGCGGCTGGCGCATCACTTCCAAAACATTTTTATTGAATTCCGGCAGTTCGTCTAGAAACAGCACCCCGTGATGAGCCAGGGAGACCTCGCCCGGCCGGGGATGGGCGCCCCCGCCAATCAGTCCGGCGTCGCTGATGGTGTGGTGCGGGGTCCGGAAAGGCCTGGTGGCCACCAGGGCCGAATTGACTGGCAGCAGGCCGGCCACGCTGTGGATCTTGGTGGTGTCCAGGGCTTCGGCCAGGGACATCTTGGGCAGAATGGTGGGCAGTCTCCTGGCCAGCATGGTCTTGCCGGAGCCCGGCGGTCCGATCATCAGAATATTGTGGCCGCCGGCGGCCGCCACCTCCAGGGCCCTCTTGACATGGGCCTGCCCCTTGACATCAGAGAAATCCACCGGGTAAACTGCGCTGTCGCTGAATATCCTGTCCAGGTCGACCCGGTGGGCCTCTATCACGGTCTCCTTATTGAAAAAAGCAACCGCCTGTTTCAGGGTGGTCACCGGATAGATATTTATTCCCTCCACGATGGCTGCCTCCTGGGCATTTGCGGCCGGCAGCATCAGTCCTTTAAATCCGGCATCCCTCATGGCCGCTGCTATCGGCAGACTGCCCCGCACCGGCCGCAAACTACCATCCAGGGAAAGCTCGCCCAGTATGGCGATCTTGTCAAAGTCATCGCACAGCACCTGCTCGTGGGCCGCCAGGATCCCCAGGGCAATGGGAAGATCGAAAGCCGAGCCCTCTTTTTTAATATCGGCCGGCGCCAGGTTGACGGTGATCCTCTTCAGGGGAAAGACAAAGCTGGAGTTTTTTATGGCGCTCTCCACCCGCTCCCGGGATTCCTTCACCGCATTATCCGGCAGGCCCACCATGGCAAATCCGGGAATGTTGGAGCCCAGATCGGTCTCGATCTCCACCGGATAGGCGTCGATGCCCAGTACGGCTGATGAAATCAGTTTTGACAGCATTTGAATAGATCCGATCGGATGATATTCCATTTATTTAGGCGGTACAGCACCGCCGTTTTTAGGCATCCCGCTCCATACATCAGGCTCCGGCGGAAGTTTATCGAGGAGGCCTCCTTGAAATATTTGGTGGGGCAGGTCACCTCGGCCACCCTGAAATCATGGAATAGTATCTGGGACAGCATCTGGTTGTCGAACACAAAGTCGTCGCTGTTATCCTGCCAGCCGATCCTCTGCAGCACCCCCCGGCTGAAGGCCCGGTACCCGGTATGGTATTCCGAAAGCTTCTGTCCCATCAGGATGTTCTGAATCATGGTCAGTATCCGGTTGGCATAGTACTTATAGCGGGGCATGCCGCCTTTGATGGCTTTGCCTCCCAGTATCCGGGAGCCCAGCACCACGTCGTATTCGCCGGATTCTATCAGGTCGATCATGGCCGGTATCAGCTTGGGGGTGTACTGGTAGTCGGGGTGCAGCATGATGATGATGTCGGCCCCCATCTCCAGGGCCTTTAGGTAGCAGGTCTTCTGGTTGCCCCCGTAGCCTTTGTTCCTCTGGTGGAGGTGGGTCTCGATGCCCAGCTTCTGGGCCACCGCCACAGTTTGGTCGTTGCTGGCATCGTCCACCAGGATGACCTTGTCCACCACCGATAACGGGATCTCCCGGTATGTGCCGGCCAAGGTCCTGGAGGCATTATAGGCCGGAAGAACTACAACTACCATCTTTATAAATCACCTCGGGTTGATACGAAAGGCATCTTCAATATGCTCCATTAACTTTTTCCCGCCGGTAAATTTTATGGATACTACGTCGAAACGGCAGTCGGCTTTTCCATAAAGATTTTTCAGGTATAGATACTTCTTGGCCAGGCGGCCGATCTGCCTCTGTTTGCTTATTCCGACAGCCTGGACGGGCTGGCCGTATTTTTCAGAGAACCGGGTCTTGACCTCTATGAATACTATGATCGGCCCGTCCCGGGCGATTATGTCGATCTCTCCGTCCCGTCCGGAATGCCAGTTTCTCTCATCTATAATATAACCTTTTTCCGACAAAAAAGAGACTGCCAGTTCCTCCCCCCATTTACCGGCGGACGGCGTCTCTTTCATTTCAGGCTCCCAGTAAAGATTTGACTGGCTCGAAACTCCTCCGGTGGATGGCACAGGGGCCGTATTTGTTCAGGGCGGCAATGTGCTGCCTGGTGCCATAGCCCTTGTGCTTGTCAAAACCGTAACCGGGGAAATCATTATGATAGCCCCTCATCAGCGAATCACGCAGGCATTTGGCGATTATCGATGCCGAGGCGATGGCCAGGCTAAGGGAATCCCCGGCTACCACCGCCCGGGCCTCTGTGGGGCTAAGGCCCTTGGGCAATCCCCGCGGAATCCTGTTGCCGTCAATCAGGACCAGGTCGGGCCTGAGATTAAGGCAACATAGGGCGTAATTCATGGCCTTAAGCGAGGCCTGCAGGATATTGATCCGGTCGATCTCCTCGGGGGCAACGATCCCTACGCCCACCGCCAGTGAGCTTTCGATCACCAGTTTAAAAGCCCTCTCCCGCTGCTTTTGGGTAAGCTTCTTGGAATCGTCGACGCCCGGCAGTTCGGCCTTTTCTTCCAGGATCACTGCGGCGGCCACTACCGGCCCGGCCAGCGGCCCCCGCCCGGCCTCGTCCACTCCGGCAATCAGCTTATAACCCTGCTGGCGATATGAATTGTCGAACAGGTATAATTTATTGCCTTTAGGCCGGCTGGTCATTTGAAGCTATTTTTACCGCCGGGGCTGCAACTTCCCTCTTTTGGGCCACCTTGGCGGCCTTGCCGGTCAGTTTACGCAGGTAGAACAGCTTGGCCCTTCGGACATCGCCCCTCTTGATCACGTCAACGGCGGCGATATTCGGAGAATGAAGCGGAAAGATCCTCTCCACCCCCACTCCGCCGGAGATCTTCCTGACGGTGAAAGAAGCGCCTATTCCCCGGCCCCGCTTCTGAAGTACCACGCCCTGGAAGGCCTGCAATCTTTCCTTGTCTCCCTCGATGACCCTGACCTGCACCTTTACCGTGTCCCCGGCCCGGAACTCCTGAAGATCGCTCTTGGTCTGCTCGGCCTCTATGCTTTTGATCACAGCTTGCTTGTTCATAATGGTTGATTTAAACCTCCTGATTATTTTTTATTTAGTATTATTATTTATTGTTCGCATTCATTTAAAAAGGCGGCGTCCTGGTCGCTCAGATCGGCCTTATCCAGAAGATCGGGCCGGTGTCTTTGGGTCAATTTCAAAGCCTGCTGCCTGCGCCACTGCTTTATCTGGGCATGGTTTCCGGAACGCAGCACCTCCGGCACCTTCATCCCCCGGTATTCCTCGGGCCTGGTGTAATGGGGATGGTCCAGCAGTCCGGTCTCGAAGGAATCACAGTTGGCCGACTCCGGGTCGGAGATGGCCCCAGGCAGCAGCCTGACTATGGCGTCAATCACCACCAGGGCCGCCGGCTCCCCCCCGGACAGGATATAGTCGCCCAGGGAGATGTCCAGGTCCACCAGGCTCCTGTTCCTTTCGTCAATGTCCTTGTAATGCCCGCAAAGGAATACCAGGTGCTTCTCTCCGGCCAGCCGTCGGGCCGTCTCCTGGTTGAATACCTTTCCCCGGGGAGACAGCAGGACCAGCTTGGCGTCGGGATCGGTTTTTACCTTTTCCACCGCTTCGAATATCGGCTCCGGCTTCATCACCATGCCTGGGCCGCCGCCGTAGGGAACGTCGTCGCAGACCCGGTGCTTGTCGTGGGCGAAATCCCGGATATTGACGATGTTGAAGTTTACGATACCCTTCTTCTGGGCCTGCCCGATGATGCTCTGCCCCAACACCGTAGGGAACATCTCGGGAAACAAGGTCAATACGTCTATCTTCACCTTAGACCTTCCGCATCCCTGATGACCATCACCTTTTTATCCAGGTCTATCTGCTGGATGATGTCGCCCTGAGACGGGATATAGAATTCCCCCTCCGGTCCCTTGACCAGGTAGATGTCACCGGAGGGCATATCCTCGATCTGCGACAGCACCCCCAGTTGCTTGTTGTCCTGGGAGACCACATTAAGCCCCAACAGCTGAAAAGTGTAATATCGTCCCGGCTCCAGCGACTCCAGGCGGGAGTCCGGTATTGCCAGCTCCGCCCCCCGCCAAGGCTCGGTCTGCTCGATGCTGGATATTTCGGCCAGCTTAAGCAGTCCGTACTTGTTCTGGGGCGTAAAACTCTCCACCGTCGCTTCCTGGATCCTGTTTGCCAGAACCAGCAGCAGGGATTCGCCGGGCAGGAACCTTTTGGGATTGTCCGTCTCCACCCTGACCTTGAACATGCCCTTCAGTCCGTGGCTCTTCATCACCGTCGCCACCACTATCAGGTCGTCCTTATTTATGTCCTTGGAGAGCACTTTATCCCGACGCTTTTTTGCAGACGGAGCAGCCCATCCCGGTCACTCGATTATCTCCAGGGAGGTTCGCTTGCCCAGTTTGGTTCCGGCGGCTGCCAGCAGGGTCCTCAGAGACTGGGCGGTCCTGCCCTTCTTGCCGATCACCTTTCCGATATCCTCCTTGGCCACCCTCAGTTCAAACACGGTAACGCTGTTCTTGGTTACTTCGCTGACGCTGACCTTTTCGGGCTGGTCAACCAGGGACTTGGAAAGGAATTCCACTAAATCCTTCAACATAATTCATTAATCCTTTTTCTTTTTGGCAGCCAACCGTTCCTTGTGGGTCTTTTTGGTTTTGGTTGACGAAAAAGTGACCAGAACCTTCTTTAAATCCACTCCGTCATCGGTGGCCTGCTTTTCGGCCAGCTTGATCACCCGCATGGCCGTGCTGGAGACAATGGCGCCTTTCTTGATCCACTCCCGGGCCTTTTCCAGATCAACCCGGGCCTCTATCGGCTTGGCAGCCGGGCGATAGTATCCCAAAGTATCCAACTGGGCCCCGTTGAGCTTGGACCTGGTGGTAGAGACCACGATTCTGTAGGCGGCTAATTTGTTGCTTCCGCCCCTGGCCATTCTGATTGATACCGACATTTGGTTTGACACCTCCCTTGGTTGTAGTGATTGTTGTTTATTTGTTTTCTACTGGTTTACTATTATTTTATCTTTCATAAAGAAAATTGGGAATTTATTCCCTACTGCGGAAAACACTTTGAAAATTAAGTATGCCTTAAAAAATATTTCCAAGTAAGGTAATGTCATAAGAAGAATTGTTAATTTAATCCCATAAGCACAAGCCATTTTATCAAATATGGGCAAAACAAATAATCCTATAATTTTGAACAGCATCAATGGCAAGGAATAATACAATAGGAATAAAATCGATAAAGCCCCGAACAATAAACTATTTTTTGCAACTGCTTTTGTGAATGTTATTTTATACTTCCAGCTTGCCAACACTACTAATCCATAAATGAATATCAGGATGTTCCCCATCCCGTAAAAGGTGATGAAGGTAGTATTGTAAATAAAAGGTACCTTTAGCAATAACCTGGTTAGGTCAATAACCGTATAAACGAGTAATAATAACGAAGAAATTACAATTGGCTTTATTTGGGGTTTAAATAATTGTAACGTCAGGGATTTTAAGAATATTAATAGATAAAGAATAGTTAAAGCAAAGTCAAGCCATGACCGTGGCAAAAAATATTTTTTATATATAACATTGTTAGCGTAAATTTCTCTTTCAACTGTCTCGGCTATTTTAATGTACGCTTTTATTACTCCAATGTTATCATCAAAGTTAAGTTTTTGTATTACATTTTCAAAACTATCGCCATAGTCTTCCACTTTGATATTCTTGGGCAATTGCACTTTAACCAACATCAACACAATCAAGGTTAAAAATAATGCACCAGCCCAGCTTTTCTTGAACTGGATTAGATGGAGATACTTTCTCGTTTTAATAAATTCAGAGAAAATATTCATTTACTACCATCGCTTATATTCTTTATTTACCTAAATTTGCTAAGTGGTTTCGCGTGTTTCGCGGGCAGCTGTCAAAATCCCTTGGGCATCTTGAATCCCCGGCCTTTTGAATTCATCATCTGCTTCATCATCTTCTGACTCATCTCAAACTGGTTCAATAGCCGGTTGACCTCCTGGACGCTGGTCCCGCTGCCCAGGGCGATGCGCTTGCGCCGGCTGCCGTTAATGACCTGGGGACGGCTTTTCTCCTGCGGGGTCATGGAACTGATGATGGCCTCTATCCTGCTTAGGGCCTGGTCGTCTATCTCGGCATTCTGGGGGAGCTTGGCCGCCGCTCCGGGAATCATGGCCATTATCTCCGACATGGAGCCCATCTTCTTGATCTGTTTCATCTGCTGGGAGAAGTCCTCCAGGGTGAAGCTCTGCTTGCGGACCTTCTCCTCCATCTTGGCGGCCTGCTTCTGGTCGAAGACGCTCTGAGCCTTCTCCACCAGGCCCACCACGTCGCCCAGGCCCAGGATCCGCGAGGCCATCCGTTCGGGATGAAAGGCCTCCAGGGCGTTGAGCTTCTCGCCCAGCCCGATGTACTTGATGGGCTTTCCGGTGACGGCTCTCAAAGATAGGGCCGCTCCGCCCCGGGCATCGCCGTCCAGCTTGGTCATTATCACCCCGGAAAGATTTAGCCACTGGCTGAACTCGGTGGCGATGTTGACCGCATCCTGCCCGGTCATTCCGTCCACCACCAAAAGGATTTCGTGGGGCTTGACCGCGGCCTGGACCGCCTTGAGCTCCTCCATCATCGGCTGATTTATGTGCAGGCGCCCGGCGGTGTCCAATATCAGCCAGTCAGCCAGCCGCTTGACGGCCTCGTGATGGGCGGACTTGCAAATGTCCACCACGTCGGTAGTGTCCTTCTTGAAGAAGTCACAGCCCACCTGCTGGGACAGTATCTCCAGCTGTTCAATGGCGGCCGGGCGGTATACATCGGCCGCGGCCAGCATCACCCGGCGGCCGGGCTGCAGCAGGCTCTTGGCCAGCTTGGCGCAGGTGGTGGTCTTGCCGGAGCCCTGCAGGCCGCAGACCATGACCACCGTGGGCGGCTGGGAGGCCATCCGCAACGGCTCGTTTTTGGTGCCCAAAGTAGTGGAAAGCTGTTCGTGGACTATTTTAATGAACTGCTGGCCGGGGGTTATGCTGTTAAGCACCTCGGCCCCCAGGGCCTTTTCTTCTATCGCCGCGACGAAATCCTTGACCACCTTATAATTGACATCGGCCTCTAAAAGCGCCCGTTTGACCTTCTGCGAGGCTTCCTTTATATTATCCTCGGAAAGTTTGCCCTTTCCGGTGAGATCTTTGAACAGACCTGTGAGTTTTTCTGATAATGAGTCGAACATTGTTGACTAAATGTTTTCTATTTTGTCATACTGTTTTTTGAACCACTCTGCAGCGTCTAAATATTGCTCTGTTTTATCGTACTTATTAAATATTTCTACTGGCATTGCATGCTGTGCATAAGGATTATGGAATATCTCACATATATATTCCTTTACACCGCCAAAACAATAAGCAAAATCAATTACACCAACAGCTGATAAGTTTACAATATCTTTTTGGAAAAACCCATTGGGTTTAAATACATCATACGCCTTTTCCTCGTCCAGTTCTTGACCTACTATTTTCCAAGGGATTTGTTTTTTAACTTCTCCGTATAATGCTTTAACCATTGTATCTTTGTAAGGACGTGAGTCCCCTAATCCATGTCCAAAAATTATTAATGTTATTCTCTCGTCATTTGGAAGAGTTGGATATTTTTTTATCATTGATTGTTTTATAGTCCCCGAATAATCACCTACCATATAATTACTTGGCGGGAATCGTCTATATGGTGACGTTATTTCGATAAAAATCTTTTTTCCATTTCCAATGGTTATTTCTAGATCACCTTTCCCATTCCCCAAATAACTCCGCGGATCAAATGTTATATTTTCGTAGCCAAGATACTCGTGAATAAAATATGCAACTAATAATTCATTTTTTGTTTGAACAAAATGTGCCCAATCAAAAGCCTTTAAGTCACCGATTCTTTTCTTTGTTAAAGCGCTTTGTTCTTTTGCAAATATTAGATACTCTTTAAATTCATTTAAATATGGATTGTCTTCTCTATGAAACCCAATCAAACTCTCCGATTCTTGATTAGCTATTGTCTTTAATTTGTCAAAATACTTGTTAGAAAATATTTTGCTGTAGACATCCATATTTGCGATCATTTATAAATACAAAACGCCGTCAGTTGTACTGCAATAATTCCTCAGGTTCCGCCAGGAATTTGGCGTTGCACGGCTTTCATGTTCCCTTTTTACCACAGAGGCACAGAGTTTTTCTCTGGGTCTCCTTGTCTCAGTAGCAGTCAACCACTTATAACAGACCTAAAGATTTATGCTTTTCGAAGACAGCTTCCGCCAGCTTGTCCAAAGCCTCAAAGTCCTCTTTTTTCGGCGCGCCCTTGATGTAGACCGGCTCCAGCACCTCGGCCTTCAGGTTGGTCAGCAGCGACTTGATGGTCTCCACTGCCTTGCTGCCCCAGCCGTAGGACCCGATGATGCCCAGAAACTTGGTCTTGGGCCTTAAGGCCCCCACCAGCGCCGCGGCATACAAACCCTGCGGGTGCGGCCCCACCAGTGCGGTGGAGGTTGCCAAAATGACCGTGGCGGCATCCACCAGAGAGGTTGCCAGTTCGCCGATATCGGTCTTGTTCAGATTGAACGGCTTGACGGCGATGCCTTTTTTGACCAGGGCCTCGGTAAGATGCTTGACCATGGCCTCGGTGCTGCCGTGCATGGAGACCCAGGGGATCACCACCTCGTTCTTGGCGTTCTCCGAGCTCCAGTCCTTGTAGGCATCCACGATGTAGAACGGCTTTTTATATACCGGACCGTGGGTGGGGGCGATAAGTTCGATGTCCATGGTATCCAGCTTCTGCAGGTGCTTGACGATGGAGGGGCGGAAGGGCATCATGATCTCGGCAAAATATCGCTTGGCGCCCTCCAGCACCATGTCGTCGCAGGCGAAGATGTCGGTGGTGGCCAGATGCGAGCCCAAAAAGTCACCGGAGATGAGGACCTTGTCCTCTCGCAGATAGCTGAACATGGTCTCCGGCCAGTGCACCCAGGGAGCCAGTATGAATTCAACGGTCTTGTCGCCCAGCGAAAGCGTCTCGCCGTCCTTGACCACCTGGAAACGTCCCTCCTGGATGTGCAGCAGGTCCATTAAAAACCCTTTGCACTTTTCGTTGGTCACCACCACCGCCTTAGGGAATTTCTCCGTTAGAAATCCGATGGAGCCGGAGTGATCCTGCTCGGCGTGGTTGCAGACTATGTAATCGAGGTTCTTGACCCCATGCTCGGCCAGGTTGGCCAGCAATTCATCGTACTTGGCCGGATCCACCGAATCCACCAGCGCGGTCTTATCACTGCCTTTTATCAGGTAGGAATTATAGCTGGTGCCGTGGGGCAGGGGGATCAGCTCATCGAAAAGCCTGCGGTCCCAATCCTGCACTCCGACAGCATAAATGTTCTTCTTTAACTCTCTTATCATCTTAATTTAAATTCTAAACGCTAAACAAAACCCAATGTCAAATCACCGATATGTTGCCAAGGTTGATTTTGTTCTCTTTGTGCCTTGGTGTCTTGGTGGTAAAAATCCCCGATTTAATCTTCGGGCTCAAAGGCATCCTTGGCGGCGCCACAGACCGGGCAGACCCAATCGTCGGGCAGGGATTCAAAGCTGGTGCCGGGCTGTATCCCGTTATCGGGATCGCCGATAGCCGGATCGTAGGTGTATCCGCAGACAGTGCAGGTGTACTTCTTCATCTTGGTTCTCCTCTCTGTTGGGGCAATTCATGAATTGCCCTTACTTTGCGATATACGACGGGGCGTTCTTCTGGGTCTTTCCGCCTTTTATCCGATGATAGTAATCGTAGGTCATGGGCTGGCCCTCGGCCAGGATCTCCGATTCCACCACCTTTCCGATGAACAGGGTGTGGCTACCCAATTCTATCGATTGAACAACCTCCAGGTCGAAATGGGCCAGGCTGTAATCCAGTATCTTGGGGTTGCCGCTGGAGCAGAGCTGGTAGTTGACCCCGCTGAACTTGTCCACCTGGCGTCCGCACTTGAAGCCGAAGGTGCCGATGGTGGTGAGCGGCGTCTCCTGGGAGAGCACCGCGATCGAGAATTTTTTCGAACTCTTGATAAACTCGTTGGTCAGGTTCTGGCAGTTGAGGCTGACCGCCATCAGCGGAGGCTCGGCCGTCACCTGAAAGACGGTGTTGGCTATCTGGCCGTTCAGCTTTCCCTCCCTGAAACTGGAGACCACGTACATCCCGTAGCTGATCAGCCGGAAAGCTTTCGGATCCATTATATCCCCCTGATGGCTTTAATCTGCGACGCCCGGTCCTGGTGCTTAAAAATGGCCGCTCCGGCCACTAAGACTTCGGCTCCGGCCTCCCTGGCCTGATGCGAGGTCTCGGGATTGATCCCGCCGTCGATGGATATTATTGCTTTGGTCTTTCCCTGCTTTTTTAGGACCGACAACTGCCGAACCTTGTCCAGCACCTCCGGCATAAAGGACTGCCCGCCGAATCCCGGATTCACACTCATTACTAATATCAGATCCACTTCCGGGATAACTGATGATATCTGCGCCAAAGGCGTATCGGGATTTAAAGAAACCCCTGCCTTGGCCCCCAGTTTTCTTATCTGCTCCAGGGCCGGTTTAAGATCGGGCATGGTCTCCGAATGAATGGTCAGCCAGTCGGCTCCGGCCTTGGCAAACGCCGGGGCATATTTCATTGGGTCGGAGATCATCAGGTGGACATCCAGCGGCAGTTTGGATATCCGCTTGACCGCCTCCACCAGCAGCGGCCCGAAAGTGATATTGGGCACGAAGTGCCCATCCATCACATCCAGGTGCAGCCAGTCGGCCCCGCCTTGTTCTATTGATCTGATCTCGCTTTTCAGATCCGCGAAGTCCGCCGACAACAGTGACGCTGCGATCTTAATCATATCTGTCATTCCCTACTGTGTGCTGACCGCAATATTGATGGTGTCGCCCTGCTTGATCACGAACCCGGGCTGGGGAGCCTGCAACATGATGGTCCCCGGCTCCAAAGCCTGGCCGGAGATGTATTTGATCTGGCCTATCACCAGGCCCTGTCCCACCAGCTGGCCCTGCACCTCGGCCAGCTTGCGGCCCACCAGATCGGGCATCAGCATCTTGCCGGTAGAGCCCTTGCTTAAGGTGAGCTTGATGGCGCTCCTCTTGGCCAGCAGGGTCCCGGCCGCCGGGGTGGAGGACACCACGCAATCCATGGCAATGGAATCGCTGGAGATGCTGTCCACCTCGGTCACCGACAGCCCCAGCCGGTCGATCAGGTTGATGGCCCGCACAGAGGAGAGTCCGGCCAGATAAGGCACCGAGACCTTCTCCTCCCCCCGGTTGATGATCACCCGCACCTTGCGCCTTTTCTTGACCATCATCCTGGGCTCGGGATCCTGGGAGATGATGGAACTGTCGGGCAGACCGGCATCATAGCGCCAGCCGGCATTCACTAATTCCAGCTCCCGGGCCTGTAATGTCTCCTGAGCTTGTTTAATATTCATACCGCGGATATCGGGCACCTCGACCACCGAACCCTGGCGGACGATCAGCGGCATCAGCACGAAGTTAGCCAGCAGAAATCCAGCCAGAAAGACCAGCAGCACCCAGATAACATTGCGCCACAGCCGGGGAAGTTTTTTAAAATAATTGGCCATTTATTAGTCCGGTTCGACGTCGGTGCTTATCCAGAGGTTGACATTGGATCCCTTGGCAACCTTGGATCCCGGCGAAGGATCCTGCCTTATCACCAGGCCCGGATCCTGTTCTTCGTCATAGACATACCGGACGCCGCCCACGTTCAGCCCGGCCTGCTTGACCATTGCCTGGGCCCTGGACCGGCCCCAGCCGCGCACCGAAGGCACCGCCACCTCTCCGGCCCCGGCGCTGACCACCAGGTCCACCGCGCTGTCCTTGGATACCTTCAGGCCGAACACCGGATTGCTGGATATCACCCCGTCCTTCTCCACCGAGTCGGAGGGCTGCATCATCACCTGTCCCAGCTTAAGCCCGGCCTGCTGCAGCACCACCGTGGCCTGGGCCATCGGAAGGCCCTTCATATTGGGCACCTCGGCTCCGGCGCTGTTGGGCCACACCTTGACTGTCCACCCTTTTCGGACCTTGCTGCCCGGCGGCGGATCCTGCTTGCTGACCGTCCCGTCCGGCACGGAGGGATCGCTGATGGTCGTCTCCTCGTACACCCGGAACCCACGGCCCTCCAACAGCGATTTGGCGATCTCGACCTTCTTGCCGGTGACGTCCGGCACTTCGGACATCTCCAGTATCGGCTGGATAAAGGCCCAGAATAAAATGGTGGTGATCAGGCCGGATAGGGCCCCTGATAGGATCGCTACCCATACGTTCTTCTTGTTGCTGGTCTGCTCATATATCGGCATAACTTTCTCCTGGATTGATTTTATATATTTTTATTTTTTATTAAGCGAACGGCAAAAGCCCCGTCCATTTGATGGATCTGCGGCCAGGTGGCCATAAATTTATTTTGGACCAGCATTGCCGGAAGATATTTTTCGGCCGGGTCCAGGAAAAACTCAGGATGACGGTTTAAAAATCCCATTATCTGATCCTGGTTCTCCTCCGGGGTCAGGGTGCAGGTGCTGTATACCAGCGCTCCGCCAGGCTTGACCAGCCCCGCGGCATTTTCCAGGATCCGGCTCTGCAGCCCGGCCATCCGCTGGATATCGGCCTCCCTGATCCGCCAGCGCAGGTCCAACCGCCGCCGGATGACGCCCAGCCCGGTGCAGGGCACATCGGCCAGGACCAGATCGAAAGGGGTTTTGAATTTTATATCAACGGCATCGCCGTTGATCAAATACCATGAATCCAAGCCCAGACGAATAAAATTTTCTCTGACCCTGGGCAACTTCCGGAGGCTCCGGTCAAGGGCGAACATATCCGCCCGGCCGCCGGCCTGCTCTATAGCCAGTCCGGCCTTGCCCCCCGGAGCGGCGCAGAGATCTAAAATACTGTCGCCGGCTTTGGCCCCAAAAAGCATTCCCGCCGCCTGGGCGCTGGAATCCTGAAAATAGAAATGCCCCCGGACAAACAACTCATTATCAACCAGTCCGGAAGGGTTATTTATCTCTATGGCCTGGGGAAGAATTTCTGAGAACTTCGGTTCAAACCCGCCGGCCTCAAGTTGTTCAAATAAAATTTCGGCCGAGGGCTTCAGCCGGTTGGCCCTTATGATCACCGGGGCCGGAGAATTGTTGAATTCCAATATTTTTAAAGTATCATCCCAGCCCAATTGTTTGGCCCATCTTTCGATCAGCCATTCCGGATGGGAATACTCAATGCCGGCATCTTTAACTTTATCCCCGGTATCGGGTTTTTTTAGATACTTTTTGTTCCTAATTATATCCCGCAGGACGGCGTTTGTCAAGCCAATTATCTCTTTCCGGCCAAAGCGTTTAACCAGTTCAACGCTTTCATTTACCGCTGCAAACGCCGGGATTTTATCCAAAAATGCAACCTGATACAGCCCCAACCGTAATATATTGGCTTCCAATGTATTCAGTGATTTAAGGCCCCTTTTAAGGGACCCATCCAGCAGCCAGTCCAGTTTGGCCCTTTGCCTAAGCACCCCGGAGACCAATTCCCGGGCCAGGTTTTGGTCGACCCGGGAAAGCTCTGCCTGGTTGAAATATCTTCTTAATACGCTGTCGCTGAATTCGGTGTTCTTTTCTACATCCGACAGGATTTTAAGCGCTGTCTCCCTGGCCGTCACTTAAATTTCCTTTCCCAGCAGGGAAACAAAGCCAGCCCTAACCTTCTCCAGATCCACCGTGGTGTTGTTGCAGGGGCCGTGGGGACGTTGGTTCAAAATGCCATAAACGGGGATGGGGTAGGCATCCAGAATTCCCGAGACCAGGTCCCGCTCGCAGGCCACCGCCAGGATCAGGGTAGGCTTGATCTCCACAATCAGCCGCCGGGCCAGGGTCCCTCCGGTGGCCACTGCGATCCTGGCCTTTATTTTTTCGGAAAACCCGGCCAGTTCGGAGATGGCGCATTTTCCGCATCTTTGGCAGTTCCCGACATCCGATGTCACCCTATATTGACAGTCGCTCAGCTGCAGGCAGTGCGGCAGCAATATCATTATCCGGGTGGAATCGATCCGCTTTCTGGTGGCCCGGACCAGGGCATTGTTGAATTCCACGAAAGATTCTCCCACCCTCTCCCGGCCGATGCCCAGCAGAAACCCCAGGAAAAGGTTTATGGGGTAGAGGATCTTTACCGTCACCTGTTTTTTGCCATGGGGGAACAGAAAATCCTTTTCGGTTATGGCCGACAGGAAAAGAAGCAATAGTCCGCCGCTTACCACCAGCAGGAATAATGATACTGCGGCCCCGGCCGCATAGAACAGCCATTCCGCCAGCATCTGTAGGCGCGGCATCACTAGCCAGAAAAGCAGTATCACTCCAGTGCCCAGGATGGCTAGACTGACGAAGGACAGGGCCAAAAACAATCTCTTGCCGCCATTCATAATAACTTGTCCCCCACTGCCGGCTTATAGCCTCGCAGGAATTCGTCGCCGCCCATTGCCTTTTTCCCCTGCGGTTTTACTTCTGTCAAGATGACCACCCCGTCCAGGGTTTTGATCACCGGTCCTTTATCTTTATCCACCGCTACCACCTGTCCCGGCAAATATTCATGATTTTTAATTTGTAATTCGTAATTCATCAGTATATTCAGGATCTCCAGCCTTTTCCCTTTGAACATGGCAAAAGCCCCAGGCTTGGGGGTCAGCCCCCGGATCTGGTTTTGGACTTCGTCGGTCGACCTGCTCCAGGTGATATGTCCGTCTTGAGAAGAAAGTTTCGATGCCAAAGTAACCATGGACTCATCCTGCTTCTTGAATTCAGAATCTCCCGCCTTCAAAACATCTAAACTTCGGATAATAAGATCGGCCCCCAGCTTTGCCAACCGCCCTTCCAGTTCCCCGGCGTTTTCTTCGTCAGTGATCGGCACTTCCTCCTGCAGGATGATGTCCCCGGCATCCATTCTGCTGTTCATCAAAACACTGGTGATCCCGGTCGTCTTCTCTCCGTTGAGCAAGGCATGATTGATGGGTGCCGCTCCGCGGTATTTGGGAAGCAGCGAAGGGTGCAGGTTAACCGCGCCGTATTTCGGGATGTCCAGGATATCGTTGGGGAGTTTGAGTCCATAAGCCACTACCACTACTATTTCAGGTTCAAGGTTTGAAACAGCTTGAATTGTTTGATTCTGTTTCAGAGTATCTGGCTGTTGAATCGATATGCCAAGCTCCATGGCCTTCTGCTTGACCGGGGAAAAGGCAATGCTGCGGCCCCGGCCCGACGGCCGGTCCGGCTGGGTAAAGACCGCCAGGATATCGTGTCCTTTTTGATTAATGGCCTCCAGGGTCGGCACGGCAAATCCCGGAGTACCCATGAATACTATCCGCACTTTGAACTGTCTTTATTGTTATTGGCCGGTTTACGCCCCCCGAACATCAGCCACAGCAGGCCGCCCAGCAGGGAGATGCCGACGGCCACCAAGTGATATAAAAATCCCAGCGACAGGGCCAGGGGTTGGGCTATTCCCGCCCGGCCGAAGAACACAATGAAAGCCCCTTCCTGGAGCCCCCAGCCGTTGATGGACAGGGGGATCATGCTGACCGCGGCGATCACCGGCATATACAGAAAGAAAGGTATTACGGATATCCCTATTCCCAGCGACAGGGCTATCAGGTAGGCGGTTATCACCACAAAGACCTGAACCATCAGGGACAGAAAGAGGGCCAGAAACACCTCCCGCTTATGGGTGCGGTAGGCATAGATGGCATGATAAAAATCTATCAGTTGGTGCTCTACTTTTTCCATCAGGGGAAGTTTGAAAAGCCAGCGGAATTTTTTCACCAATGATTTGTTCAAAAATAAAACCACGAATAACAGCGCCGCCGCGATGCCGATCAACATGCCATTGAGCAGGCTGATTTCCTGTCCCCCCTTGGCCACCAGGATCAGCCCCACGATGCCGGTGATGATCACCCCAAAAAGACCGATGAAACGGTCCACCAGCACCGAGGCTAACGCCTCGGACTTGCTCTTGCAGTCGTCGGCCACCAGGTAGGCCCGGGCCAGGTCGCCCCCCACAGTGGTGGGCAGAAAGTTGCCGAAGAACAGGCCGTTCAAAAAGTATCGCAGAAGTTTCCAGTATCCGCTTTTTATCCCCCGGGCCGCCAGCAAAAACTGCCAACGCCAGGCGCAGATGGCATTGACCACGAAATAGGCGGCCAGCGATGACAGCAACAGCCAGATGTTCAGGGACCGGAATGATTCCAGCAATTGTTGCTTATCAACTTTCAGCATGATCCAACTGATCAAGCCCAGGCTGACCAATATCCTCAGAATCAGCAGTGAGGTCTTCTTTATCTTTTCTCTCATTTCTTATTATAACTCGTTGGCAGTGCGTTTACCCTGAAGAAAATACTTGACAGCGATGCTGCCCTGGTACATTTTAGCCCTGATCATGCTGTCGCTGGCGGCTCTTAGCTTCTGGGTCTCCCGGTGTTTTTTCCAGACCAGCCGGGGGTTTTCCGCCATCCATAAACCCGCCTGAACAATGGCCCGGACCCACTCCAGATTCCCGGAGAAGAGAGCCTTCATAAAAGCCGTCATCTCCAGGGAAAGCCGCAGGGGCCAGATCCACATCAGGCTGACCGGCGAATAATTCTTCCACAGCATCAGCAGGCTGTTGCGGTGATTAAGGTACATCTTGCGGAAATTGCCGGCAGGCAGGGATCCGCCGGATAAGTGATAGATCACCGATTCGGGGACGGCTATCACCCGATGCCCGGCCAGGTGCATCCGCCAAGCCAGGTCTATCTCCTCCATATGCATGAAAAAATCCTGGTCCAGCAGGCCGACCTTATCCAACACGCTCCGGCGGTATATCGAGGCCGAGCCCGAGGCCCAGAAGATATCCTTTACCCCGCCATCGTATTGTCCCAGGTCCTTTTCCTTGGCATCGAACAGACGGCCCAGGCAGTAGGGAAAGCCGAAGATATCCATCATGCCTCCGGCCCCGCCGGAATAATCGAACAGGCTACGATCCTTAAGCCATAGTATCTTGGGCTGGGCCGCAGCCACCGTATCGTCCCTATCCAGTTCGGAGGCCAGCTTGCTCAGCCAGTCCGGTTTGACCTCGGTATCGTTGTTTAACAGAACGACATATTCCTCGGTCGTGGAACGAATGCCCAGGTTACAGCCTCCGGCATATCCCAGGTTCTGTTGGGAGGAAATCAATTCTATCTGTGGATAGTTCTGCTTGGCCCATTGGGGGCTTCCGTCCGACGAAGCGTTGTCCACCAGGTAGATCCGAAAATTATCATACTCGGTCTTGACCAGGGACCACAGGCAGTCGGCCAGCATCTGTTGGCCGTTGTGGTGCGGTATGATTATGGCTATTGCGGTTGGCATGGCTGTGATATCCCCCGTTAGATCCCGGTTGACAGGCGTTCGGCCAGGCGGACCGGCAGGCCGGCCCGGATTATCTTTTCCTGGGCGGATTTGATATCATACTCCACCCGCCGTATCGCCACTTCCATTCTTTCCCCGTCGTAGATGGCATAGGTGGCCCTGGGGTCGCCGTCCCTGGGCTGTCCCACGCTGCCCGTGTTGATTATGTATCTCCTATCTTTTTCCAGATGAACGTACTCCTTACCGGCGATGCTGCACTTGCCATGGGCATCGCATTCCCAGAATATGGGCTGGTGGGAATGGCCGACAAAACAAAGTCTTTCGGTAAATTTTTCGAACTGATACTCGGCCTCATCCAGCGACAGGATATAATGCCAGTCATCCGGCTTATTGGGAGTGGAATGAACTATCAATATTTCGTTTTCATGGATGCTACCCTTTAGGTGCAGGGGAAGCTTTTTGAGGAGGTCTCTTTCCCCTGCCGTTAGTTTTTTCCCCGTCCATTCCGCCGCTTTGCGGGCATTAAAATTGAAGCTGGAAAGATCCAGCAGTCCCACCGCCCCATGATCGTGATTGCCGGCAATGATCTGGTCGGTAAGTCCGCCTATCTCCGCCAGGCATCTGGCCGGATCGGCTCCATAACCTACGGTGTCGCCCAGACAAAAAAGGTCCTTGATGCCTTTTTGTTTAATATCGGCCAGTACCGCGGTCAGGGCTTCATGATTGCCATGTATATCGGATATTAAGGCGCATCGCATCTTACTTTTCCTTTTTTTTCATATCCTTGAAAATCTTATCCAGCACCCCGTTGATGAAGCGACCGGATTCCTCGTCCCCGAATTTTTTGGCCAGCTCGATGGATTCGTCGATGGCCACCTTGGGAGGCACCTGCTCATCGAGATACTGCAGCTGGGCCACCCCCAAGCGGATGATGTTCCGGTCTATCAGGGCCATCCGGTTTATGGTCCAGTTCTGGGCGGCCTTCATGATGGCCTGGTCGATGCTATCCAGATTGGTGACCACGGCATTGACCAGAACCCCTGAAAACTCGACCATTTCAGGGTCATCTGGGTTCCGGTGCTTAAGGTCATACAGCGCCTTTTCCGGCTGATCCCCGGCCAGGTCTATCTGGTACAGGGCCTGCAGCGCCAGCTCTCTTGATTTTCTTCGGGAGCCCATCGGTTCCTTATATCTTCCGGTAGAGGTCGGTCAGCTCGATGGCCGACAGGGCCGCCTGCCATCCCTTGTTGCCGGCCTTGCTGCCAGCCCGGTCCAGGGCCTGGTCAAGGTTGTCGGTGGTGATCACTCCGAATATCGTAGGCACCCCCGAATTCATGGAAACCTGGGCCACCCCCTTGGCCACCTCGGCCGCTATGTAGTCGAAATGCGGGGTATCGCCGCGGATGACGGCACCCAGGCAGATTACCGCCTGGTATTTTTTTGAAGCGGCCACCCTGGCGGCCACGCCGGGGATCTCAAAGGAGCCCGGCACCCAGACCAGCTCCACGTTGGCATCGCTCCCGCCGTGTCTGATTATGCAGTCCAGGGCCCCGTCCACCAGACGCTGGCTCACCAGGTCGTTGAACCGTGACACCACCAGGCAGAATTTTTTGTCGGCCGCGCTTAAATGGCCCTCGATTATCTTTGGCATTTTATCCCTCCTTAAAAATGAATGTTCCGTTAAAGGATCAATTGAGACAGAAATCCTTGTCCAGCAGATGCCCCATCTTGTCGCGCTTGGTTTTCATATACCGGGCGTTGGCCGGGGTGCAGGGCACCTGGATGGCGATCCGCTTTACTATCTTCAAGCCGTAGCCCTCCAGCCCGGCTATCTTGTCGGGATTGTTGGTTATCAGCCTGATGCTGGACAGGCCCAGGTCGGCCAGGATCTGGGCCCCGATGCCGTAGTCCCTTTCGTCGGCGGCAAAGCCCAGGGCCAGGTTGGCCTCGATGGTGTCCATCCCCTGATCCTGCAGTTTATAGGCCTTCAGCTTGTTGAACAGCCCGATGCCCCGCCCCTCCTGCCTCATGTATAAAAAGACCCCCTGTCCCTCCTGGTCGATCATTTTCATAGCCGCCGCCAGCTGGTCGCCGCAGTCGCAGCGGCTGGAGCCCAAAATATCCCCGGTCAGGCACTGGGAATGCACCCGCACCAGGATATTTTTCCGGTTCTTGACCGCTCCCTTGATCAGGGCCAGATGATGGTAATTCTCTATCAGATCCTCGTAGACCACCAGCCGGAACTGGCCGTATTTGGTGGGCAGCTTGGTCTCCAGCACCGGCATCACTAACTTTTCCTTCTTCCGGCGGTATTCTATCAGGTCTTTGATGGTGATGATCTTAAGTTTATGCTTGGAGGCGAAGGCAAACAGTTTTGCGCCCCGGGCCATGGTGCCGTCGTCGGAGATGATCTCGCAGATCACCCCGGCCGGATACAGTCCGGCCAGCCGGGCCAGGTCCAGGGCCGCTTCGGTATGTCCGGTCCGGCGCAGCACCCCGCCCTCGGCCGACATCAGGGGAAACACATGGCCGGGCCGGGCCAGGTCGGACGGTTTGGTCTTGGGGTGGATCAGGGTTTTGATGGTGGCCGCCCGGTCATGGGCAGAGATGCCGGTGGTGGTGCCCTTTACGGCATCCACCGAAATGGCAAAGTTGGTGCCCAGCTTGGCGGTGTTGCGCTCCACCATCGGCCCCAGGTCCAGCGTCTCCAGCCTCTGCTGGGAGAGCGAGGCGCAGACCAGGCCCCGCCCCTCCTTGGCCATGAAATTTACCGCTGCCGGGGTCACCCTGGCCGCGGCCATCACCAGGTCGCCTTCGTTCTCGCGGTTCTCATCATCCACCACAATGATCATTTTGCCGGCCCGAATGTCGCGGATAGCCTCGGGAATTGAGTTGAATTTAAAGCCCTGCTTCATCGTCGGTCCTTGCCTAAAAGTGATTCGGTATATTTGACCATCATATCGAACTCCAGGTTTACTCTGTCCCCGGTTTTTCGGAATTTCAGATTGGTTTGTTCCATGGTATGGGGGATGACGGCTATCCAGAATCCATCATGCTCTTTTCGCGATACGGTCAGGCTGATGCCGTCCACCGCCACCGATCCCCGGTCTATGATATATTTGAAATATTCCGGCTCCAGCAGTATTTTAACTTCAGTGCCGCCGGGCCGTTTGATCATCTTCAATATCTTTGATACGCAGTCGATATGGCCGGACACAAAATGGCCGCCCAGTCTGTCACCAACTTTCAAAGCCCTTTCCAGGTTGACCCGGCTACCGGTTTTACTGTGGCCAAAAGTGGTCCGGGCCATGGTCTCCCGGCTGAGGTCGGCTGAAAAGCCCCCGGCGATCATCCTGGCTGCGGTCAGGCAGGCCCCGTTGACGGCAATGCTTTCGCCCAAAACCAGGTCGGACCACTCGGCCGCAATATCGATCTGGGCCGAATGCCCAGCATTTTTAAGGGCCTTGATGGTGCCTATCTGCTCTATCAGTCCGGTGAACATATCAATCCTTCGCCGGATAGGCTTCGATTAAAATATCATCGCCTACCGGCCGGGCCTTCAGATCGCAAAGCTTAAAGGCCTCAGTGATGTTTTTAAAATCCATCTGCCCGCAGGCCGGCACCCCCTCCGCTCCAATGATTCTCGGCGTATAAAAGAAGCTCAGCTTGTCAACCAATCCTGCTTTTAAAAATGATGTCGCCAGGCCGCTGCCGCCCTCGACCAGGAGGTTGCAGTATTCATGAAGTCCCATCTGGCGCAATAATTCTTTTATGTCCACCATCCCATCCGGCAGGGCCCGGATGGTCCAGATCTCTATTTCTTTCTTTTCCAGTTCGGATCTTTTGGCCTGATCGGCCTTGTCGGTGGTGATCAGCACCGTTTTAGCCACGGTCTGATCGAAAACCTTGGAATGAAACGGGCTTTTAAGGGTGCTGTCAATTATGAATCGGGTGGGCTGTTTTTTGTCTGGGTTATCGATCAAGCGGACGGTCAGCTGGGGGTCGTCCTTGATCACCGTGCCGCTGCCCACCATGATAGCCTCCGATTCCAGCCTCATCTTATGCACTAATTTGAGTGATTCCTCCGACGACAGCCCCCGCGATTCCCCGTTTGGGGCGGCGATCCTGCCGTCTAAGCTTAACGCTAGTTTCAGAACGGTAAAGGGATATCCGGTGGTCATGTATTTCCGGTAAACTTCGTTTAATCCTTGGGCTTCTTTTTCCATCACTTTTCCTATCACTTCTATTCCGGCTTTTATGAGTTCTTCTGCCCCCTTTCCCTTGACATTGGGGTTGGGATCATCCATTCCGTACACTACTGTTTTGATTCCGGCCCCAATGATGGCCTGGGTGCAGGGAGGGGTTCTTTTCCCGCTATGGCAGCAGGGCTCCAGGTTGACATACAGGGTGGCCCCCCCGGCCTGTGGCCCGGCCTGAGCCAGGGCCTCAATCTCTGCATGCATCAGTCCGGCTTTTTTATGATAACCCTGCCCCACGATCCGGCCATCCTTCAATACCACCGCACCCACCATAGGGTTGGGCCAGGTGCGGCCTTTGGCTTTGCCGGCCAGCTCCAGGGCTAGACCTATATATCTTTTATGTTCTTCTATGTTACTCATTGGAATGATAAATAAAAACCCCGAATAAGCCTAAAAGACTCCTTCGGGGAAATCAAAACAGACAGCCCTTACGCAAGAACAGCACTTGCATCCAGGCCCTGTTAACCTTCTTTCATCCGGACTTTCCCCCTCCGCTCAACCATTGAAAGAGCAGTTAATTATGGGTATTGTGGAGGGACCGTCGGCCCCGGTATTTCACCGGGTCAATCCATGATGGATTTGCGGGCTTTGTCCGCCAGGCTTATTTTGCGGACCTACCGCCGATCGGGGAATCTCACCCCGCCCCGAAGGTATAGTAAATATATCCTATTATCAAGATAATGTCAATATTCAAATGCTTTATTACTCCGCCAACCAAATACAACAATATGTCATTCCCGCGAAGGCGGGAATCCAGCTCTGGATGCCATTCTTCAATGGCATGACAATATGGGTTATTGACCTATTTAAATACCGAAGCAACAAAGGGCCGACTATCTCTCCAGCAGGCTGTTCACAAAAGCAGTCGGATCGAAAGGCAGCAAGTCATTCAGGCCCTCCCCGATGCCGGTAAAAAACACCGGGATCCCCAGCTCCTGGGCGATGGCCAGCACTATGCCGCCCTTGGCGGTGCCGTCCAGCTTGGTGAGAATTATGCCGTCTATCTTGGCCGCCTGGGAAAATAATTTTACCTGGCTGACGGCGTTCTGTCCGGTGGTGGCATCCAGCACCAAAAGGGTCAGCTGCGGGGCCCCGGGCATCTTCTTGCCTATGGTGGAGTATATCTTGCCCAACTCGTCCCGCAGATGCTTTTGGGTATGCAGCCTGCCGGCGGTATCAATCAAAAGATGGCTGACATTTTTGGCTATGGCCGATTCCACCGCATCGTAGGCTACGCTGGCCGGGTCGGCCCCGGTTTTACTGCCGATGAACTCGACCTCCAGCCGGTCGGCCCATTTTTTAAGCTGCTCAATGGCGGCCGCCCGGTAGGTGTCCCCGGCCGCTAGCATTATTTGCTGCCCCTGCCCTTTCAGGTAATGCGCCAATTTGGCGATGGAGGTGGTCTTGCCCGATCCGTTGACCCCGATTATCAGCCACACCTGCGGCCTTACGGCCGATTCTGAATTCTGAATTCTGAATTCTGAATTCATGGAGAGGATGCCCAGTATCTCTTCCTTAAGCCGTTCCCCGGCCGACTTCCCGGATGAGCCCTGCTTTATGGCCTTCATCAGTCTTTCGCTGGCCGCCACCCCCACATCGGATAGTATCAGCAATTCCTCCAGTTCGGACTGCTCTTGGGAAGACAGGGATCCTTTGCCGGAGATCAGGCTGACCGCCTTTTGCCAGAAACCGTTTCTGGTCTTACCCAGGCCGTCCTTGACGGCTTTGATCAGGGGCACGGCTACCACTTCTTGAAGCGCCAGAATAACATGAAGGCCACCACCGAGACCAGGGCCAGCCCCATCACCATCCAAAAGGCCGACGGATGCCAGGAGAAGGGGATGCCAACGTTCATGGAGAAGGCGCTGACCACGAAGGTGGGAACCATGATGCCGATGGTGATGATGTTCAGGGTCTTCATCAGCACGTTGAGGTTGTTGCTGACGATGGAAGCCCTGGCGTCCATCATGCTGGCCAGGATGTTGGAATATATCTCGGCTTGCCGGTAACACTGGTTATTTTCAATGATGATGTCGTCCAGGAATTCCAGCCCCTCGGGCGAGAAGCCGATCTTGGCGGCACTGGTCTTGAGTTTTTCTATCAGCATGGAATTTGAGTTGATGGCATTCAGGTAATAGACCAGGCTCTTCTCCAGGGTGAACAGGTTAAGCAGGTATTTATTCTCCATGGAGGAGCTGATCTTATCCTCCAAAGAATCGGTTATCATGTTTATTATTTTCAGGTGTTCCAGATAATGAAAGATGGATCGGTAGATCAACTTAAGCAACAGGTCGTTCAGGGATGCCACCCGCTGGAACTGTTTTCCCTCAAACAGCGGAGTCTCTTCCGGCATAACCACAATCAACCTGTCCTTAAAAAGGAATATGCCTACCGATGATACCTTGAACAGAAGTTCGTCCTGGGAGGAGTAGTTCTTGGGCCGCTTGAAGATCAGGGCCGCATGATCCGGCTCGAATTCCAGCCGCGACAGCTCATCGGGGTCCAGGGCCGAAGCCAGGGTATGCTCGTCTATCTTCAGATCATCAATTAAATATTTTTTTTCTTGCTCATTGGGGCTGATATAAACCCATATCGTCCCGATTCCATTCAGGCCGTCAATTATCCTGCAATTTTCTATTTGATGTTTTTTTAACATGCGTTTTTACTCCGACCTCAATCGAATTTTACCGAGACCACCTTTGAGATGCCGGGCTTCTCCATGGTCACCCCGTAAAGCCGGTCGGCCACCTCCATGGTCCGCTTGTTGTGAGTTATCACCAGGAATTGGGTGCCGCTGGCAAAATCCCTGAGCATGGCGCAGAAGCGCTGGACATTGGCGTCGTCCAGCGGGGCGTCCAGCTCGTCCAGCACGCAGAAGGGGGCCGGTTTCACCAGGTAGATCCCGAACAGCAGGGCGGTGGCGGTCATGGCCTTCTCCCCGCCCGACAGCAGCCGGATGGACTTCATGCTCTTGCCCTCCGGGGTGGCCAGTATCTCAATCTCCGCCTCCAGCGGATCATCGTTGCCGGTCAGTTTCAGATCGGCCTCTCCGCCGATGAACAGCCGCTGGAAGATCTGGGAGAAGCCTTTCTTGATGGCCTCGAATGTTTCCAGGAACATGGCCCTGGCGGTTTCGTCTATTTTCCTGATGGTGCTGGCCAGATCCTCCTTGGCCGACAGCAGGTCGTCCCGCTGTTTGACCAGAAAGCCGTACCGCTCCTCATCCTGCTGCAGCTCCTGGAAGGCGGCAAAATTGACCGGGCCCAGTTTCTTCAAGCGATGCCGGAGGTCGTCGATCCGGCTGCGGCTCTCCTCCAGGTTTATTTCTTCGGAGGCCGCCAGGGCCTGGATATCGACCTCGTATTCGCTCCTCAGCCGGTTGGTGATGTTGTCCAGATCGTTCCGCACCGAGCCCAGTTCTATCTGAGCCTGGGAAAGCTTGCTCTGAAGCTCGTCGCTCTCCAGGCGGCTGCGGTGCATCACCGACTCGGCCTGTTTCAGGCGGTTGAGCGAGCCCTGGCTCTGTCTCTGCATCTCCTCCCGCTTGACCAGAAATGTCTTGCGGTGAGCCGCGCTTCCTTCGATCTCGATGCTCAGCTTTTCCGCCTCCTCCTGAAGCCCGGCGATGGCGGCATACCCGGCCTGATCCTCGGCCCGGAAGTTTTGGATCCTCTCCAGCGCCTCGTTCTTCCGCTGTTCCATATTGGCCGATTCCTGCCGCAACCGTTCCCTTTCCGACTGGGCCTCGGACAATGCGATCCTCAGACGGTTCACCTCTTGGGCCGCCTGATTGCGCTTCTCCTCCTTCTGCGACATATCCTGATCCCGCTGCCCCAGCAAACCGCTTTCGTCCTTGTTGCTTTCGCTTATCTCCTGGAAAGATCCCCGGGCCTGGTTCAATTCCGATTCCAGGCGGGAGATGTTCCCCTGCAGGGCTTGGGACTGTTGCTCCAATTCGTTTAACCGGTGGTTGTTCATTTCCAGGGAGGATTTGCTCTTGGCCAGGGAGCCCTCCGAGATCGTGATCTCCTTCTGGTATTTTTCCGTTTCCCGGTCGACATTTTCCAACTGTTTGTCCTGCTCCTCCAGCTTGCCCTTCAAGCTCTGGATGCCGCCAATCTCCTGCTTTATTTTTTCTTCAAAAGAGGATATCTCTATGCCTAATTTTTCAATCCTCTCCTTCCTCTGCAGCAGCCCTATCTGGCCCTGGGGAAGCTCTCCGGCTTCGATGGCTCCGGCCGAATGCAGCACCTCCCCGTCCAGGCTGACCAGGCGCACCCCGGGATATCTGCTTGAATATTCCCAGAAATTATCCAGATTCTCTACTATCACCACATCCTTCAACAGAATATTGATGATATTTTGAATCTTCTGGTCGCAGCGGACGAATTTGAAGGCGGCTCCCCTTATCCCCGGCCCGGAGATCTCCCGGCTGCCGGTATTTTCGACCGGTGCCGAAAGGGCTATCAATGTGGCCTTGCCAGTTTTTTCGGATTTTAAGATGGCTATGGCTTTTTTGATGTTGTCCAGATCATCCACCGCCAGCCATTGCAATTTTTCGGCCAGAGCGGCCTCTATCGCCGCCTGATAGCCGGGTTCCGCTTCTATCCTCTCGGCCAGGGGCGCTATGCTGCCGGTGAAATCCTGTCGCCGGGAGAGCAGGTGCTGGGCCCCCTGGCCGTATCCCTCATACTTCTGCTGCAGTTCGGACAGCAGTTCCTTTTCTTTCTGCAGGCCGGAAAGGCTTGAAGACAGTTCCCTCAGGCTGTCGTTGGCGCTTAACAGCTGTTTCTGCCATTCCCCGCTCTTCTGCTTAAGTCTTATCTTTTCCTCGGTCAGCACCTGGAGGGCCTTTTTCTGGGAATCCATCCTGTCGTTGAGTTCGGTCAGTTTCAAATTCCCTTCCTCCAGCTTCCGCCGCAGGGATTGTCCCTCCTTTTGGGCCTTGTCCTGCTCGGCCACCGTGTTCCCGTAGCGGTTCTCCAGCAGGGCCAGCTGTTCCTTGCCGTCGGCCTCCTGCTTCAGGGACTCGAACAATTCTTTCCGGGCTTCACTCAGGGCCAGCTTGGCCGAAGTAAGCTCCGATTCCAGCCCGGCCAGTCCCGATTCCTTTATCTTCAACTGCTCGGTTTTGGCCACGATATCCCCGGACGACATTTGTAGGCTCTCCTGGACCGTTTTGATCTGGCCCTCGTGTTCGCCTATCGAGGCCATCAGCAGTTTTATTTCCTTCTCGCGGCGCTCCATGGATTGCTCAATGCCGGAACGCCTTTCCTTGATCACCGCCTGGTTGTTCTCGCGTAATTGCAACTGCTCGCTGATGAGTGATATCTCCCCCTGCAGTTCCTCTATCTTCCCCTCGTTCAACTCCAGGGCCTCCCTGGCGGATGATATCTCACCCTCCTGCATCTCCAGTTTGGCCGACAGTTCGCTGCGGGCGCCCTGCCACTGCGATATATTTTCCTTAAGTTCCAGAGCCTGGACATTCAACCGGTCGCGGTCGATGGCCGCCACCTTCAGGTCGATATCCTTCAGCTCCTGGTTGAACTTATCGTAGACCTTGGCCTTGCTGGCCTGGCGCTTTAATGATCGCAGCCTCTTCTCCACCTCGCTGACGATATCCTGCAGGCGCAACAGGTCCTCGGTGGTGGCCTCCATCCGGCGCTGGGCAGTCCTCTTTTGCAGTCGGTACTTGGCCACCCCGGCCGCTTCCTCGAACAGGCTGCGCCTGATGGAGGGGTCCTCCGACAGGATGGTGTCTATCATCTTGGATTCTATCAGGGAATAGCTGTCGGCCCCCAGTCCGGTGTTCAGAAAAAGATCCACAATATCTTTTAAGCGGCAGACCTGGTTGTTCATCAGGTATTCGCTTTCCCCGGAACGGAACAGCCGGCGGGTGACCGACACCTCATTGTATTCTACCGGCAGATGGCCGTCCTCGTTGGAGAATACCAGACTTACCTCGGCCATGGAGAGGGGCTTCTCGTCCCGGGCCCCGCTGAAGATCACATCCTCCATCTTGTCGGAGCGCAGCATCTTGGTGCTCTGCTCTCCCAGACACCAGCGGATGGCGTCGATGACGTTGGTCTTGCCGCAACCGTTGGGGCCGACGATGCAGGTTATCCCCGAACCTATTTCCAGGGTTATCTTCTGGGGAAAGGATTTGAATCCGTACAGTTCTAATCTGGATAGATACATTTTTATCCCTGATTTATTGTCTTTATTAACTTGTTTTAACCAATAAGTTTAACAGATATAGCCGGTGTCGTCAATATAAATATCCGGCAAAAAACAAAGCTTTCCCGCTTCTGAGAAAGCTTTGTTTGGCTATATATAAGCCATTCTATATGGTTCCCAATACTTAGTTCATCAGGTCTGTCCTGAACACCCTCACGTCTTTGCCCAGATAGTTTAAAACATAAATGAACCTGCCGTCCGGAGATTGCGCGATCTTTAAGGGAATCAACCCCAGATCGTAATGGCCCACGAACTGCCAGGTGGGTTTATATATCAGAGCCAGCCGACCGGGGGGAGGCGGGGGGTCGCCGCCGGTGCTGGGGGGGTAGGATTGCAGCACCCATAGGTGGGTCCCGTTGGCCGAGTAACAGGCATCGCAAACAATGCTACCATACGGGAAGACCGGGCTGGTAGGCCCGCCTAGCCCCAAGGCATCGGCCAGCATCAGGGTGCGGTTGGCGGAATTGCAGACTCCGATGTTCTGGTAATCCAGATCCCAGAACAGCCCCATGGGATCGGTTCCGGTAGCCGTGCCGGCCAGTTCGTCTCCGGTGCTGGCGTCTACCCTGGCCAGCCGGTTTTCTTTGTCAAAAGTAACATATAAATTATCGTTTGACAGGTTGCCGACCACTTCATTGGGTTCACCTTTGAGTTTTAGGATTTTAACTATGGTGTCTGCGCCGGTCTGATAGATAAAGATGCTGCTGTCGGCCGAGTTGACAGCATAAAGATATTGTCCGTCCGGGGAGAAGGTCAAGTTTTTTACCCCCAGATGGCGGGGCGGTGGGATCTTCTTAAGCAAAGTTCCGGAAGTAAGCTCCATCACCGCCAGGCTGTCCCCGGTTATCTTGGCGTAGATCCGGTTTGCCTTTTCACTGGCAGCCACCAAATACTGCCAGGAACCGACCAGCCGGTCGGTCGAGGAGATAATGGTGGAATCGCCCAGGGTCAGCTCGGTCAAGTAAAAGCTGGACTTGTTGGCAATGAACAGCTTCCGGGCCTCGGGGGCGTAGTCCATGTCCACCCCGAAATAAGTAAGGTTGACCGTTTGGATGACAGCAGGAGCGATATTGGTCATCTTTATTATCAAAGTCCGGGTCTGCGCTGGTTTGATCTCCACCTGCTGTTTCCATTCCTTGCATCGGTAATACCGCAGGCTTACGGTATGCCAGCCTACCGTAATGCCGTCTATCTTGGCCGGGGTTAATCTGTTTTTGGTCTGGCCGTCTATCAGGATCTCTGCCCCCGCCGGGTCGGTAGAAACGTATAACGAGCCGATGGAGGGATAGACCGGATCGTGACTGCAACTGCCGGCCATAATTATGGCCGCCGGCAATGCCAGGAATTTTAATATCTTCATCTGTCGGCTCCTTAAAAACTGACCCTGAAACCCAGCCGCATCAGGCGGGGCATGGAACTTAGGGCCGGATTGGAATTATACAGATTGTTAAAATAATCCCACCGGTCCCATTGCTCGGATACTTCAAAGACCCCATTATGATTCAGGTCTCCGTCCTGGTCGTAATAGGGCGATGCCGAGGAATAATCCGAAGTGGGTGAGCGGGGCTGCCAGTCCCTGGTGTATATCTCGTAGGGACCGATCTCCCGCTGATAGGAATAATTGAAATTCTCCCAGTTGAAAAGATTCAGTATCTCCAGGCTTAAGTAGCCGGCCAGTCGGCCAAGTTTTATCTTTTTGGAAAATTTCAGGTCCAGTTGTTTGGTGGCGCTGCTGCGGTCGTCGCTGAGCGATTCTGCGTCGCGGGCGACCGTATCCACCGGGGCGATGGTGGACGGCAGTCCGCTGCCGTACTGGAATATCAGGTTGAGGGTGTTCTCCGACTTCACCCAATTGTCAAGGAACCCTGCTCCTTGAGCCTCTTTGCTGAAAATTGAGGCTTCCAGGGAAACTTTGTTGCGCTGGTCAAAGTCCAGGGGGATGGATTCCTGGGGCAGGGTGCCCAGCGATTCGCCCTTGACGGTGGACAGGTATTTTTCCCATACTGCCTGGGGGCTGGAGCCGGAGCCCTCAGCCTTGGCGTAACTGTACTGCACCAGCCCGGTAAAATGCTGTCCCAGGTGCTTCTTAAGGGTCACCTCAAAACCCTTGGAAGTGGCGTTGTCTATATTGCGGTACTGGTAATAGGCCTCAGGGATAGAGGGGACATATTCCACCCCTATCAAGTGGCGGATGTCCTTGCTATATATGGTGAAATCAAAACTCCATTCTTTGCCGACCTCGGTAACGGTGCCGAACTCCAGGCTGGTGGTGGTGGGGGGCCGCAGCGCCGGGTTGCCCAGGATGTTCCCCTTGAGCTCGATGGCATTATAGGCCCCCAGATACTGGTAGAAATGCTGGAACTGGGGTTGCTGAAAATATTTGCCGTAGCCCAGATGAAAGGTGGTAACCGGTGAGATGATATAAGACAGGCCTATTCTGGGGCTGTATATGCTCTTGGAACTTAAATCGATGTTATCCAGGTCCTGGGCCCATAACCCCAGAGCGGTGGCCGACACCTGCGGGTCTATCCGTTCATAACGCAGACCAAGGTTGACCACCAGCCCCTGGTATTCTATTTTGTCCTGCAGATAGACTGCCTGGGTGGAGGGCTTTTTTTCATATGCGTCAAATATCGGAACTCCGTTGGCGGTGGGATAAAGGTAAAAATTGTTTATCCGGTAGAACTTGAGATCGGCCCCCAGCTTTAACTGGTGGATGTTGTTAACCTGAGAGGTGATATCGAATTTTGCAAAGCGCTGATCGGTGGCCCGGTCCCGAAATTTCCAGTAGCTGCCGTACCGGTAGAACAGCATCCTGTCGTATCCATAGGGATTATAGCCGGCGGTGAAATGGGCCACTCCGTTTTCGTCATAGTATATCTGGTTGTCCTGGTAGTCAAAGAATCTGATGTCCTCCCACCAGTGGCGCCCGATGTCCCAGAAGGTGTCCCGCACCCCGAACTTTCCGGTGTTCCAGAACCAGCCCAGGTTAAGATTATAAAAGGTGGAGTTGCTTAATGACTGGTTGATGTTCAGGGATCCCAGCCGGCCCTTGCGAAAATCTGACCGGTAGCTCCCCGGAAAAAAATACCAGTCGTGTCCGTAATAGCCATACTGGCTCCGGGACTGGGCTCCCAGGGCGGTCAGCCTGATTCCCAGAGGTGCGGCGTATATCGCCTTGATCAGGCCGGAGTAATCCTGGCGGCCCTGGTTCGGCACCAGCTCCCGGTGGGGCTGCCAATCGTCCGTTAGCGCCAGGTCGGCTGCACCGAAAACTTTAACTTTGCCGTCATATAACGTGCGCCCGTAATCCATCTGGTAGTTTTGATAGCCCCTTCCCCACTGCTGGCTGAACAGGTCGCCGCTATTTGCATAAAAATTGAATTTCGGGTTTCCCCCGTCCTTAATGGAGGCATTTATGACGCCGGACATTACTTCCCCGTATTGGGCATCGAATATGCCTGTCAGCAGGCTAAGGTCGGAAAGGGCGTTGCTGTTGACCAGCAGGCCGGAATAGCCCTCCACCGCGTCCCGGACAGAAATGCCGTCCAGCAGGTAGCTGACTTCGTCCGACCGCCCCCCCCGGATGTAGAACTCCTGGGACCTGACCACCACCCCCGGCTGACTGGCCACCGCCTTCTCCGGGGTATCCCAGGGCATCATGACCAGATCCTCGATCTTGATGGTCCGCCTGGTGGCGGTGAGCTCCTTGTCCACTATCGGCCGTTCGGCGGTTACCACGATGCCTTCCGCCTTTATGGGAGCCACCTTTAATTTTAAATTAAGCTTGGATGTAATATCCTGGGTGCATTTGACGTCGATCACGGTCAGCGATGCATATCCCGTCATCTGGACCCGGACGCTGTAGCTTCCCGGCGGGATATTTATCAAATAATAATTTCCGCCATCATCGGTAAATGTCCCGATATTGGTTCCCACCAACGAGACCACCGCCCCGTACAAAGACAGGCCGGTTCCGGCATCGGTAACCTGCCCGGCGATCTTTCCGGTATTTCCGGCCAGGACCACATCCGCAGAAATAATGGCCATCAACCCGGCCAACAGCCGCAGATATCGCATACTGCCCTCTGCTTTAAATATTATTAATCCGAGCGGTATATTGTTTACATATATTCTGATTTGTCAACATTGCGAGGAATAACCATGTCATTCCCGCAGAAGCGGGAATCCAGAAAAATGCCTGGATGCCTGTTGGAGTTTACCCCGCACGGTGATGCGGGGCAGGCATGACACTTTGACAGGAAAATCATACCAAACATTCATTCCTCGAACGCTACGCTAAATATGTAAACTATTAAATGCACCCATTAATAATAGGGGAAGGATTCTAAATCCTTCCCCTATAGCATTCACTGGTTTACCTGATTAAAAGCCCAATCCCAGGCTGAACCGATGAATATTTTCCAGATAGCCCTTATTGGTAAAGGCATAATCCACATTGATCTTTGATGTTCCCAGCTTGCGGCCGATGCCAACGCCAGCACTCATGTTGTCGGCGGCACTCTTGGTCTCATACCAATCCGGATCGTAAAGATATCCGGCCCGCAGTGACAGGTTGGCTATGGAGTTCTTCCAGGTGTATTCGGTCCCCACCGCCACCTTCTCGTTGCCGTCGTTGGGGTGGATCAGGTCGGCCGCCGTAATGACGGTATGCTGCTGTCCGAACAGGAAGTCGTAGGCCACCCCTATTTTGAATTGCAGCGGCATGGGGAAGGCCGTGGACAGTATCTCCCAAGAGTTGCCGGTATAATTGCTGGGCCAGCTGGTGTCGGTCCATTCTGCCTGCAGGTCCTTGCCGGCGAATTTGATGTCCGGCCCGTAGTTTAGAATGGCCATCCCGATGCGCAGGGTTTTATAACCGGTCAGGTAAAAGGTGCCCACATCCAGGGCCATCCCGCCGGCCGAGACCTCGGCTATCTTCTCCCTGACGTATTTGGCGGTGACACCTACGCTGAACTTATCGGTCATGTTGCGGGCGTAGGTTACCCCCAGGGCCAGATCGTTGGCCGAGAAGGAGGAAAGCCCCTCGCCGTCATCCTCCCGGATGGTGGTGGTGATGTCGTCGATGGTGGTCCGTTCGAAATCGCCCATCGACATGAACGAGGCGCTGAAACCGAAATTGCCCATCAGCCCGGCCGGGACCACGTACCCGATGTATTCCTGATTGATGTCCAGCACCCAGTTGGTGTGGCTGAAGATGCCCTCCATCTTTTTCAGTTTGGCCACTCCGGCCGGGTTCCAGTAGAGGGCCGAAGCGTCGTTGGACACTGCGGTAAAAGCGCCGCCCATGCCTATAGCCCTGGAGCCTATCCCGATCTTCAGAAAGGTCAGTCCGGCCCTTCCCACATTGGAATATTCCGGCTGAGCCCAGCTCTGGGAGGCCAACCCCAGAGAGGCCAGAGCTAAAACAAGTATGATTTTTATCTTATTCATTTTTTACTCCTTGTCATTTTACTTGATTACGGCGAATTTACCAAGCTTGGTGCCAATGCCCGGAGCGTCTATCTGATAGATATACACTCCGCTGGCGGGCCGCTTGTCGTAGGTGGACAGCAGGTCCCATTTCTCGGTGCCGTTGTTATCGTCGAAGGTGGATTCGTGGTTGAGAACCCGGATCAGATCCCCGGCCAGGTTGTAGATCCTGATGGTGCACTTGGCCGGCAGATTGGCGAAGTAGATATTGGGATAATTCTTGCTGACATCCCAGCTGGCCCGCACCAGGTAGGGGTTGGGGACCACCTTGATATTGTCCAGCAGGCTGGCCAAAAGGGCCGCCTTCTGGGAGGCCTTGGTGGTGATGAAGGTGACCACTCCGCCCGCCATGGGATTGCCGGGCCCGGAGCAGGATACGGTCCAGACATCGCCGGTGCGCGGCCGCAGGTCCCACAGGGTGGAGATATTGCGCAGTGATCCACCATTGCGGCGGTTGAAGTAAAGCACTATGCCCGAGATGTACATGCCGAAACGTGAGGTGCCGATGCTGTCAACGTAACCGGTGCAGGTGGTGGCGGTGGGGTTGAAGCACCAGGAGGACTGGGTCATGTTGGCCTTGGTGACCCCGGTCTCCAATGGCACCTCGATATTGTTGGTCATATCCCACACCGTGGCGGTAATAATGCTGCCGCTGGGATTGGTGCCCACCGTTCCGCTGCTGTCGCGCCAGCGGATCTCGAAGTCGCTGCCCCGCCACTGCCAGGCGTTGAGGCTGGCGGTAAAGTTGCTGTTCAGAGCTCCGTAAGCCTGGGCGAAGATGCTGTCGGCCGGATAGACCCCGGTGACCGACACCGTATCCACCGCCGCCAGGGTCCATGCGTACTTGTATTGGGGCATGAACACCACCCCCCCGAACGGGACCTCGTCGTCAAAGGTGCCGTTATAGCTCGCCAAGGGGTCGCTGCCCACCATCCCGTAAGCCGGCCTGAAGTTGATGGTCTGCAGGGTGGTATCAATAAGGGTATCCTTGATAGCCGTTCCCAAAGTGTCATAAAGTGTAACATATCGCCAATCCTTCAGATCGGCATGATACACCGGATAATTTGTCCCCAGGATAAGGGTCTTGGTGACCGGCTTCCAGACCAGCCGGAAGGTGTCGTTGTTGACGTTCTTGGGAGTCAGGGCCAGTTTATATTCGTAGTCAACCGTCCCCCCGGTCCTGATGTTCGAGCCCCCGGTAACGGTGTATTCGACCACCGGCGCCTGATAGTCCACCATCGGCTTCTGCCCCACCCCGTAGGTGGCATTCTCGGTGGGGTTGCTGCTCAGGGTGGTGGGGCATTTGTGGGTGAAGTAAACGTTGGTCTGGTAATCGTAGGCCGAGACCCCGTAGTACCACCCGAACCCGTTGATCACGTCATCGTCCCGCAGGCTGTAGATCAGACCACGGTCAGTCCCCAGGGTGTCGTATTTGGCCAGCATGATGGTGCTGTCCGGGGTGAAATAATTATTGGCGTCGAAATTACGCATCACCTTGATGCCGTCGATCTTGTCGTAGTAATAGCCCGAGCCGCCGCCGTAGCTTAAGGTGGTGGCATTGAAGGCCGAACTGGGATCGGTATATAGCGTCCCCACATACTCCCTCCTGACGGGGTCGGCCAGGTCTGAGACGGTCCGGGCCCGGTAGGCGATATAGCCCTGGAAGTCGTATTGATTATACATGGACCGTTCGCTGAACTTGGTATTCAATGTGTCGGTTCCCAGAGCCGCGCCGAGGGTGTCCCCTCGGACGATTTTGGCGGTGGTGGCGGCGCCGGTCTTTATCTCCAGGGAGTCCACCAGCAGCCGGCTGGAAGCCGGCAGCCATTTCCAGGAGCCCTTAAAATAGGTGAACCATTTTTTGGTGGTATCCAGCTTCTCCCAATAGGGGTCGGGAATTAGCTCGGCCCGGCGGTCCCAGCTGATCACCACGTATTTATCGCCCGAGGTAATGGTCAGGCCCGGGGCGGCCGGCGGGGTGGCCAGCTCGAAATTGTTGTCGTAGATGGTCTGGGCGATATCCGAGGCCAGCTTCAGTTTGACGGTATCCAGGGCGGCGATGACCCCGATGCAGGTGCTGACCACCGAATCGATGCCCAAAGTGAACGGACCGCTGGACATCAGGAAACGCTTGTCCCCCGGCGGATCGGCGCCCCATTCATCGTAGGCGTCGGGGATCAGATCCCAGTAGTTGATGCCCATCATCTCCAGGTAGCGCTCCTCGTCGGTCTTGGGATCCTGATCGATGGTGAATATCTTGAAGGCGGTCATGCCCAGGGGTTCCCCCGGAGCTATGCTATGGGGAAACTGGTTGTCTACCACCTTAATGGTGTCACTGCTGTTGTTGATGGGGCTTTCAAAATAGCGGAAGCCCACCACCCCGGTCTTGTCCCAGCCGCCCTCGTTTACCGTCTGGTACTGGATGGCCAGATTGCGGGTGTAATCAAATGCGGTCCGGTCGTTGGCGTTGGGAGCGGCCTCGTCTCCGATATCGCAGTCGTTGGCCGGCCCGACATATACCTGGTTCAAGGTCTTGCCGCTCTTGTTGTGAACCTTGAAATAGAAGAAGACCAGGTCGTTGTTATCGGCGTAGTTCCAGGCGTAGCTGAACTGCTCCACCACCACTTTAAGCTGTTTGTCGCCCGAGGTGGTGAACTGGGGGTTGGCGTCGCTGTAGCGGGCATAGCTGTCCTGACGTGATTTGATGACCTTCTTGCCGCCCTCCACCAGCGGCCAGGCCGCATAATCGGCCGGGTTGGTGGCTAAGTAGACCCGGATGCTGGCGTCGCTGAGGTAGTTCTCCCAGTTGTCATTCATGTCCACCGGGCCGAACTCGTAGGCCCCGGAGTTAGGATTGTAGCCGAAGGCCACCACCTTGTTGCCGTTATCGTCCACCGCCCCCACCCACAGGCCGGCGCCGTAGATATAGCCGTGGCCCGGGTTCCGCCAGAAGCCCCCGCTTCCGACCCCGGGATTTACGAACGGCCCGTAGTTGGTGGTGTAGATGGTCCAGGCGTTGGTGTTTAGGGTCTTTTGGGACATGCCCTTATTTGGTGCAACCCTGGCTCCCGGAGCGGTGGCCGCCAGAGCCGGGCCCGCCAGGACTGCCGTTACCGCCAGCCCTATCAGGATCAGCCAAACACCCTTGGGTATGCGTTTGAACATTGACTATCCTCCTGTAAGAATAATTTAATTATTTGAATCAGATCCCGGGCCCTTTTCGATATGGGCCCGGGGTTGCCCGATTTGTCAGGGCTGAAAGTTAGAAGCTGAAACTGAGGGCCAGGCGGCTGCGACGCGGTTCGGCGTAGGCCCTGGTGTTGGGCGTCCTGTTGGCGGTGAAGGGGTCGGTGATATAGTCGTCCCAGGCCGCCACGTAGGAAACGTACTTCTCGTATTGGTCTACTTCCCCGTCCCCGTTGATATCCCGCCACTTGCTGTAATAGGGATTGGGCACATACACCGGGTCGCCCGCCCCGTCCACCGTATATGAAACGCTGCAGGGGATGGCAGAGGTTGTAAAATCGCCGAGGGTGATGATGCTGCCATCGTTCAGCGGGTTTCCGGTTACGGCAAAGACGTTGGCGACATTCTTGCGGTTTAAAAGATTCAGAACCTCGAAATCTATGGACATCTTTATCCCGGCCACCGTCAGCGAGCGGCTAAGCAACAGGTCGGTGTTGAGGGTCCAGGGCATCCGGCCCTCGTTGACCCCGCCGATCTGGACCCCCTTGGAGTTGACGATGGTATAGGGCATGCCGCTGCCGATGTTGTTCAGCAGGCTGATGGATAGGTTGGCCAGCGGTTTGAAGCCGGCGATGGCCGGTCCGAATTTTTCGCCGAAGTCAAAGTTGGTGGATACCGAGAAGGTATGGCGCTGGTCGTATTCCAAAAAGGCGTCGCTCTTGGGGAAGGGCACCGGCAGTCCGGTGGCCGGGTCGGTCCCGCCCCCGTAAATATAGTTGAGATAGCCTTCCCAGGGATCGGAGGCAGTGCCCTTGGCCAGCATCAGGGAGTAGGCCAGCTTGCCGGAGAAGATACCGTTGGCCGAGGCCCGCTTGTTGAGGGTGGCCTCAAAACCCCGAACATTGCCGTATTCCGTGTTCAAGAACGAGGTATAGTTCAGCCCGGTAATGGTGTCCTGCAACATCCGGGTGCCCAGCAGGTCGAAGATGTCCTTATAATAGACGGTAATATCTCCGGCCATATCATTGGTTAACTGCTGGTTGAAGCCTATCTCGTAGGCAATGGTGCGCTGGGCCCCCAGGTCGGGGTCTCCCATCACGGTATTGCCCCGGGCAATATTGGCGCTTAGGGATTCGTACAGATACTGCAGCTGGGGCTGCTGGAAGAAGTGCCCGTAGCTGATGTGCATTACGGTCCGGTCGGACACCGGGTGGGAGATGCCCAGCCGGGGGCTTAGTTTATACTTGGTCTCGGCATCTATATAGGAAGCGGTGTCGGTCAGGTTGAAATTGTTCAGCTTCTTCTGGGATTCGGGCATCAGCAGGTCCAGCCGTAGGCCGGCATTGACGATGAAGCCCTGAAACTCCAGCTTGTCCTGAATATAGGCCGCCCCGGTGATGGGCTTGAAATCATAATAATCCTTAAAAGGCACCGGATCCCAGGGAAGCGAGTTGCTTTTCAGGATGACATGGTGCTGTTTTACCTCCAAGCCTCCCACCATCTGGTTGAATCTGTTCACCTGGGAGGTGACATCGATCTTGCCTCCGATATACTCGGCCTTGGTTGTCTCCCATAGCCGGGCCAGCCCGAAGGTATAGAAGATCCCGGAGACCCCGTAGGGGTTATCAATGCCATAGGCATAGGCCTGGCCCTCGTAGGCGTCGTACATGCTGTCGCCGTCGGCATCGGCATCGCTCAGAAACGTATAGTCCTCCCACCAGCTGCGGTCCTTCTCGACGGTGGTGTCGCGCACCCCGGTCTGGGTTCTGGTGGAGAATTTGTTGACGGTTATATTATAGAAGGTGTTCCTGCTTACCTGATGGCGCCAGCTGGCATTGCCCTGGTAGGATTTCTGCAGATATGAATAATAGCTGTCCAACCAGTATTTGAAGGAGGCGGTGTAGCTGCCCCGCTGATCGCGGTTGGCAAAGCCTCCCAGGGTGATCTTGGCCTGCCAGGCCGGGATCTTATAGGTCACCTTGCCCTGCAGGCGATAGCTGTTATAGTCGTTGTGGGGCAGATAGTTCTCGTCGTACTCCTTCCAGCCCCGTTGATAGCCCAGGGCAATCCGGCGGGCCTTCTCGGCATCCCAGTCCGAAACGCTGGAATCGGCCCAATCGCCTTTCCAGCCTATCAGCCCCACGCTGTCGGCGGGATCCCACTCGGCCCTGCTGTACTGTATGGTATCGGCCCAGAAGTAATCCTTGGTGGGATCGTGTTCGTAATATTTATCGGGCATGAAGACCGGGCGGTAATCGTCGGTGTTGCCGACCTCGCCGGACAGGAAGTAGCCCAGGTTCTTGGCGTAGGGCGCCGGGCCGCCCAGGCTCAGTTCCACCTTGTTGTTGTTGCGGCTATCGGAGAGCATGTGCATGTCGGTGGTGAACCGGCCGTATACGCTTAGCTTATCTCCGCCCTCCTTGGTGACCACGTTGACCACCCCGGACATGGCCTCGCCGTATTCGGCATTGAAGCCGCCGGTGATGACCATCACTTCCTCGATGGCCGCAGTGTTGATCTGGGAGCCCATGGCACCGGTCAGGGCATCGGTCACCGAAACGCCGTCCACAAAAATCGCCATTTCATCGGACCGGCCGCCCCGGACGTTCATCTGGCCTCCGGAGCTGACCACCCCGGCGGTATTGCCGATGACGTTATTGGCGCTGGCGTTGGGCATGGCCATTATTTCTTTGGTTGAAACCACCCGGGAGGTGGAGGTGGCATCGGGGATGACCATCTGCCGTTGGGCGGTCACGGTGATGCCCTCGCTTAATATCACGGTGGGCTTAATTTTAAAGTTGATGGTGGTTGTCAAATCCATGATGGATTTGACATTGGTGATGGTCACCGTCTCATAGCCCATCATCCTGGCCCTCAGGGAGAATGTTCCCACCGGAACGTTGACTATGAAGTACCGCCCGTCCATATCGGTATTGGCGCCGATGGTGGTCCCCAGCAGCTCCACTACTGCGCCGGGAATCGGTTCTTTGGTCTCGGAGTCCGTCACAGTTCCGACGATCTTTCCGGTGGTGCCGGCAAACAACAAACCTCCTGCCATTACCATGCAGACCGTGACTGCAACTAAGATCTTTAGAGTTTTCATAACTTCTAATTTACCTCCAGAAAATGGTTGTTGCTTTATTCTTGCTTAATCCTTGGGGTATAAATGACTGCTTAACCTATTCCCGTTTAACAAGGATATTTTCCGAACTTTCACCTCCTCATTTATTTTTTTATTTTATATTTTGTTTTATTTAAAGCAGGATTGGGTTCTATTTATGGCTTATCGTTTTAAGGCTTTTCGGCCCTAAAGCGTCGGTTGGCATCTTCGGATCCGGCCATTACCGGCCGGAAATACCTGGATTCCGGGTCAAGCCCGGTTGAGCTCATCGGTAAGTGATAGTATGAAACGAAATGCGCCGTTGGAGCGAATGACAAGGAATCTCCCCGCCTCGAGCGACGGGGTTTAAATCAACAATCAAAGTAGTGGAACTTATGACGCACTATGCTAATTTACGCGGCAGGTAGCTTAATTTTAGGCAAACATTTTGCCTAAAAGTTGGCGGGGCAAAAGCCCCGCCAACTTAAACATGGGTTTTACTTGACTACGATCATCTTCTTGGTGGCGGTGCTGCCGGCGGCGTTCAATTGATAGAAGTAGACGCCGTTGGAAACATTCCGGCTGCTCCAGCTGACGGTGTTGTTGCCAGCCTGGCCGCGTCCGCTGATGTTGTTGACCACCTGTCCGGCCACGTTGTAAACCTTAAGGGTGTACTCGCCAGCCTTGGGCAGGTTGAAGGATATCTTGGTGTCGTTGTTAACCGGGTTGGGCCGGTTCTGGTTCAGCACGAAGGGCTGAGTGACAGTGACCGGCTTGCCGGTGATGCCCGACGGGGTCTGCCAGTCAACCACGTTGGTGGCGGTGCCGTTGTAGAAGAAGTCATACACCGCGCTCCAGGGGGAGGTCTCCCCGCCGAAGTGTGAACGAACCTTGTAATACCATACCACGCCGGCCTCTGGCATGCCGACCACGCCCAGGATGTAGTTGACGTCCAGCAGGGAGGCCAGGTCGTAGTTGTCGGCCGACCAGTCGGCGGTCTTGGAGATGGTCACCTCATATTGGCCGTTCAGGCCTATCATCGGAGACCAGAAGTAATACATGGTGTCGTTGTTGACGGTATCCATCACCGCATCGATCGGGCCGCCCACGCCGCCTTCGGCAGAGCCGCACAGCAGGTTGGGAAGGTCGATCTCCCGCGGCCTGGCAGGGGCTGCCAGCAGGGTGGCGGTGGGAACAGTCAGGTAATACAAGCTGTCCATGATAGCAGGCGGGGCCAGGATATGCATATTGCCGCCGCCGGCATACTCGGCCGCTTCCACGAAGCTGTAGTCATAGGTGGCGCCGTCGTTGGTCAGGTAGACATGCTGCAGCCAGGTGTTGCCGCCGTCGGTGGAGGCCACCCCGATGATGTCCGCGAAGGCGTTGGACCCCTGGGACATGCCCACGTAGGTGGCAAAGATATTGCCGGCCGCGTCATAGGACAGGGTGCTGTAATCGGCATAGGAACCCACCAGGTCGCCGTCGTTCAGCCCGGCCAGGTTGCCCGGGATCTCGGAGATGCGCACCCCGGTCCAGGCGCTGTAGTCGCCGGCCACGGTCGGGAAATAGATGAACAGGGCGTTCCCATTCCACACCCCGGCGTTATGGCAGTACAGGAAGTATGGTTTGTCGCCAATCCAGGCGCCGTCGAAACGGTACCACCAGCCGCCGGTGGTGTACTGATAGGGATGCCCGTTGGCGTCGGTGCCGGCCATATTGAAGAAGGCCGGGGCGCTCCAGGTGCCGCCGTTATCGGTGGAGATGGAATAGACCGGGCGGTAGTTCCCCACTATGGTGTCTTCGCACTGCTCCCAGAAGGCCACTATTGTATCGCCGCTGGGGGATATGGTGAAGTCGGCCGCATCCTGGTCGTCCCACCAGGGAGCAACCATCCAGGGCTTCCAGCCCCATGAGCCGCTTAAATCCCAGGGGGCGGTCCAGGCGCTCAGGTCGGCCGCCTTGTTGTGGGCCATGTGCAGGGTGGCATTGCCGCCGAAGGCGCTGTGCGGAAAAGCGTCAACGAACAGGTTGAAATTGCCGGCCCCGTCGTCCTGAATGGCCATGCCAGGCAGGTACATGAAGCCGGAGTCGGTCAGGTTGACGGCGGTGCTCCACAGCCCGGCCGTGTATCCGCCCTCGTCAAAGGTCAGGCAGATGGGCCAGCCAGCGGAGACGATCCGATCCTGCCAGACGATGTAGGGGGTGAAATTGGCGTCCACCGCCAGCCCGGAGTAGGTCCGGGAGTTGCGGTTGGAGACTATGGTCTGGTTGTTCCAGGTGGCCCCGCTGTTGTCGGAATAGCCCCAGGTCAGGTTGGAGGGGTTTCCGGCCGAGCCGCTGTATGTGCCATAGAGCACCTGGATGTCGGTGCCGGCGGCGTTGGAGATGATGCTCTTGCCCTGGGCGGCCGCGATGGTCCTCCAGGAATCGGCATAGCCCATGGGACCGATGGCAACGGCGCCTACCGGGGCCTTGCCGGGAGCTGCCTTGACCGCTGTCGTAGTGCCGCCCTCAATGGGAATTCCCTGATGGGTGGGAGCAGCATAGGCTGTCAAAGCAAAGCAGGCAAAAACGGCTACAAATAACAATAAACCTTTTTTCATGTTTTTCTCCTTGAGTTTTTTGATTTTAGTTACCTTTGATTAGGGTTCGGCATTTTTGCCGGCATTAAAATAAAACTCTCTGGGACTCCCTCACCTCCTTTCGAAAATTCAATTATTTAATAAACTTTGCGTATGATAAACAATTCTTCCCGTCATTCCTGCGAAACTTGTCCTCGCGAAGGCGGGGAGCAGGAATCCAAGTTTTTTATGGATTCCCGCCTGCCCACGGCCCCGATGAAATCGGAGCCTCGACTCTATGTCGGGGCGCGGCGCGGGAATGACACAAAGGGACAGTCTTCACCCTAAAATTAACATTTGCTAAAGTTGAGTATCTAAACTAAAAAGGCCATAACAGAAAACCTGTTCCAAAATTTATCTCTTGGAACTGACCTCATTTGAAAAATTACCACTTTTTATTAAAAAAGTCAAGCCTTTTTAAATAAAATTTTTATCTTTTTTTCAATCGTTGCTGTTGAAATAACAAAACCGCCACCCACTGCTACCGGCTGGTCCATCGGGTGTACATCCAGCCGGCCAGAATGGATATTAGGCCCGCCAAAAATATGCCCGCCGCCTCGGCCGATCGGTTCTGGCAGATCTGCATCAGCTGGTCGGTGCGGGAGGGGTCTAATTGCGGATATATGGCCAGGGGGATGAAGTGGAAAACGGCCCCCAAAGCCAAAAATCCGGCGCCCACCATGGGCAATACCCAGATGCCGGATTCCCTTCGGATCACCGCCAGAAGCCTCTTTAGTATCCTGGCATATAAGAACAGCGACATACAGAAAAGCGCCACTCCAACAGCGAACAGCAGTTCGGCCGGTATGGATATTTCCATATTGATTATCTCCTAAAAAATCTGGTTTATCGTAGGAATTTTTTATCTGGTTGTCCGTGTTCTGTCATCCCGAGGCTTGTCCTGAGATTGGTAAAATTTGTTGCTTTCGAAAGCCTGTCCTGAATTTGGCGCGGTGCTTGGCTTTGGAAGGAGAATGCATTCTCGCCTGACTGGCTGAGGGATGATTTGGTATTGATCCTTCGATTTGATAGGCAAGAAGCTATACTCAGGATGACACGGATTATCGTGCAAGCAGCCGGGTTCAGATTACAGGAATTTAAACCGTCGGTTTGGCAGCCGGGGCCGGGGCAACCTTTTTGACCGGGCTTACCACCTTCTTGAACTTCATGGCCCCCAGCAGGGACAGCAGTCCGGACAGCAGGAAAAAGGTGTAGGCGATCCAGGACTGCATGACGTTAAGTTTTACCTGGCTGGCAAAGGCGATGATCTGGATGACGGCGTAGACCAGGATCCCGGAGGGAGCGAAGATCATGTACTGCCAGTCGGTCTTCTTGCGCAGCACCAGCTCGTACTTCCGGGCGATCAGCCCGAACAGCACGCAGGTTATCCACAATAATATGCTGCCGGCGATGGTCACCAGGTTGGTAACGGTGACGTACCACAGGAACTCGTTATCATAGAGGAGCAGTTTGAACATGTTCACCTCCAAATGTTGATTACGGTGATTTTTTAACGGGATTTCGCTGATTGTTCATCAGCCTTCGAACCTGGCAACCTCCCTTTAATAAACATGAAAGCATAATTCAAAAAGCAATGATTCTGGTTTATTTTTTAGCGAAAAGCCTCTTTGTGTTTTTTATTATCGTCACGAATATCGCAGTAAGTTCGTTGTTCTCTTTTACGGCGGCATCGATTTCGTCAAGTTCACACCGGCAGCTTTCTGAAATCAGTTCCAGCCAATACCCCGTTTCTTCAAGTTCTTGGAGCGAAATATTAGCCTTAGAAATAAATTCCTCTTTGGATCGCGACCTGGTGGCTTCGCGAAAGTTTGCACCGACCGAGGTGCCTGACCTCAACATTTGTTTTCCGAGTATCTGGGCAACATTATTTTTAGGCAGTTTGCTGTTAGCCGGATTATCTGTAACGCAAAGTCTTTGGTCCGTATTTTCAAATCTACCATTTTTGCCTTTTGCCCTCTGCCTTTTGCTTTCTGATCTCTGATTTCTGCTTTCTGCTTTTATTTGAGCAGCATCATCATTTTATCGGCCATCTGCTTGGCGGCCGAAGGCCCGATGATCATGGAGGCGTCCTTCTGCAGGGCGTAGCAGAACTTCATCACCGAGTCCCTGGTCAGCTTGGAGGTATTCAGCTTGTGGTCGGAAAGCTGATTCTCGTAGATGGTGGCGCCCAGCTCGCCCAGGGCCTCCTCGGCCTGGGCCAGTATCTTCTCCAGGATGGCGGCGTCCACCGTGGTGGGCGGCTTGGGGGCCGGAATCTGGGACGGTGCGGCCGCCGGGGCAGGTGCAACCTGCGGGGTCGGAGCGGTTTTGGCCGGAGTGGCAGCCACCACCGTTTGGGGCACGGCCGGCGGGGCCGGGGCCGGAGCCTGGGACGACTGCTGGGCCATTATCAGCATTTCTTTTAAAGCCCCGTCCAGGGCCGAATCTATCACGCTGACATCGGCGGTGATATCGGTCAGCAGATTCAAAAATCCCTTGTCGCTGCGCCGGATGAACAGCCGGCTGCCCCCGGTGTTGACCAGCATCCGGTTGATCTTGAACTGGGCCACCTGGGAGAGGGCTTCAAAGGTCTGGGCCAGCACCATCACCGCTCGCTTGGCGTTCTCCTGGACGAACGACTTGGAGAGCGACTGGGAGATGAAGCTGCTGTCGTCGCCCACGAAAAAGCTCCCGGTCACGCCGGGCAGGCTGGATAATCGTATCAGTAATTCTTCCATAGCCGCTACCTCTTTTCCGCTGCCAGCCGGGAGATCACGGCCTGGAACTTCTGTTTGACCTCCACGAAACCGATGGAGGCGATGGCCTTTTTGCAGGTCAGGTTGACCATTTTCTCAAAGGCGTCCCCCACCTCCTTCTTGGAGATATCGGTCTTGATCCCGCTGCGGGCGGTCACCAGCCCCGCTCCGGCCTCCAGCATCTTGTCCAACCGGCCCTGGGGATCTATGTTCTTGATCTCCTTGTCCAGCATCTCCTGCCACTCGTTGGATTTTTCGCCCTTGGCTCCGAATTCCTCCAGCAGCATGTTCAGCAGGATGATCTTCTGTTTCAGCAGTTCCTCGGCCTCGGAGATCTCGGCCATCTTGTCCTCGGAGAGCAGATCTATGGGATTTATCTGGGTGGCCCACCAGGGAACCTGGGCCCCGTCCAGCTGCACCCCCAGATAGGCCGTCCCGACCGGCATGATCAGCATCTTATGGCCCTCGCCCTCGGCCACCACCGAATTCAGGTTGCCCAGATCCAGGTTGGCGGTGATCACCTCCGCGGCCGAACCGATAAAAGCCACCACCTCGCCCAGGTTTCCCGGGGCGCCGGCCGAGGCCTTTATTATGGACCCGTCCTCCTTGGAGACGGCGGCGCTGCATTTCACGCCCTCCATCTTGAGGACACTGTCCATCAGCTCAGCTGGTTCCTTGGCCATAATCTCTCCATCAACGCTTTAAATATTTTGTCCTTTAGCCGCTCTTGGCCGCCTTCTGGACAGCCTGGTATTTGTGCTTGGCCAGCATCGTCCCGTATTCCTTGATGCCCTTCTGGTGCATGGCCTCGGCGATCTGGTCCCATACCTGGACCACCTCTTCCTTGCTGATGTCGGTTTTGGCGCCGTCTTTTATCTTGACCACAAAATCGGTAAATTCCACATGGCGGACCATATTGCCGTTCTTGTCGCCGGCCGCCAGGGTGGCTTTGGCCAGCTCCATCCAGGGCTTCACCCCGGTCCCCTTGACACCGAACTCCTCCAGCATCAGATTGACAAAATCCACCTTGGCCTGCAGGATGCGCTCCACTTCGTGGGGATCCACCACCAGGTTCTTGGCCAGGAACCAGGATATGGTCTTGACCACCTCCAGCACCCCCAGTTTGCTCTCGTCGATGATGGCCCGGATGTCGCGCTTGCCGTTGACCAACGCCAGTATGGTCCAGTCGCTGCGCCGGATGGTGACAGCCGATTCTTCGGGAGCCTGGGCGGTCCTTACCAATACTGTATTGAACGGGGGGAGGGCCTTTAATATCTCGGCCATCTCCAGGCGCCGGCGGTCGCCCTCCTGCAACAGGGCATCGGCTCCGTCCTTGATGGTCTCCTCGGAGGCCTTGGCCCCGGGGGCGAACTTTACTTCGCCGGATGATTCCAGGCACAGGCCGTAGACCGCCTCGCTTCCCTTGATATCGCCATAGGCAGCGTGCACCGCCCGCCCCTTGTCGAAGTAGATCTCGCCGTAGTTCTTTCCGGCCTTGACGGTGATCACCCCGGTCTTCTGGAAGTGGAACAGCAGATAGATTATTTCAGTAAGATGGAAATCTGACAGATTGGCTTGTAGACTCATAAATAGAAAATAATGGGTATTAGAAAAATTTTGTAACTTCTTTTATACCTAGGATATTAAGTCTAATTGAAAATCTCCAATCTGTCAACAAAAATTTTTATCCTTCGACAAATATCAGCCCTGGTTTTAATCTTCCGGCGGTATTTTCCTCGTCCTGGGTCAGGGAGTCAGGCGCCAGTTCTATATTCCAAGACTTCATAAACCCCTGCTCCATGCCGGCCGCCACCTCATCGAAAGCCGGCTCCCGCCCCAGGATCTCCCTTAGGGTTCCCGCCCGGTTCTCCATAGGATCCCGGCTGAAAAATTTATGCTCCTGCCCGCAGGTCATCAGCAGCGAGCCTTGCTGGAGGATGACGCCGTTCATCCGGCGCTGGGCGCTGCCGATGAGTTTTTTGCCTCCGGCGGTTATCTCGTAACGCCCGGCGGCGGCAAAGCACAGGGCCGAAGCCGTGGCCGGAATATCGGGGGCCGAAGATCTTACCATCTCGGCAGCCACCCCCAATATTTTCAGGCCCGCCAAAAGGCCCTGGGCGATCCGGCCGTAGGTCTCCATGATGGTCCCGCCGATCACCGGATCGTTCTCCCGGGCGATGACGCTGTAGGTGAATTCGTCCTGATGGATCACCGCCCGGCCCCCGGTGGGCCGGCGGACTATGTCAAAGCCGGCCTTGCGGCAGGCTTCGATATCCAGGTCTTTTATTTTTTGATTGTACCCCAGGGATACCGCCGGCGGGTTCCACCCGAAGAACCGGATCACGGGCAGCGAGGCGCCGGATCCCACCGACTCCACCAGGGCCTGATCCAGCGCCATGTTATAGGCCCCGTCGCCCAGGCCGGTATTGAGAAACCGCCAGCTTGTTTTTTCCGTGCTCATGTTTTTATTTCATTCCCGCTTCCATTCCGGCCCGGGCCTTATGATAAGAATCGATGGTAAGGCTGTCGGTTATTCCGGCATCAATGGCTTGTTTCAGATTTTTAACGGCTGACGGATACTGCCCCAGGTTGAGCTGGACCTCGCCCCAGTAGGCATAAATCCAGTCTCCGCTAAAGCCGTTAGCGGCCGCCCGCAAAAAAGCGGTATCGGCCCTGGCCCATTCCTGCTGAATCGAACAGGCAATACCCAGGTTGTACCAGGCATCGGGGCTGGAATCATTCAGCCGCACCGAGCGCTCCAGAGCCTCCCGGGCCAGAGGATACTGCCCCAGCCTCAGCATAACGCTTCCGTAATCGTTCCAGTAGAAGTAAACGTTGGGATTCAGGACCAGGGCCCTTTTAAAATATTCGGCCCCCTCGGTCGGCCGGCTGTTCTGAACCAGGATGGTCCCGTAGTTGTACAGCATCCGGGGATTGTGGGGGGCGTTCTCCACCGCCTGCTTATAGGCCCATTCGGCTTTGTCCTTTAACTTGGCCTGACGGTAATATATCGCCAGATTTTCGTAGCCGTAGGCCGATGATTTTTCATCCTGCCCCAATATTTTCAGATATCGTTCAATCGACAGATCCAGACTGGCATTCAGCAACACCCAGGGTAGGAGAAGCCATAAAGACAGAAACCCGCCAACCATCAAAATCTTTTTATTATTTTCCTTTTGCTTCATCAGATGCAGCCCCAACACCGCCGCCGGAATGCCCACCCAGGCAAACAGGTCCCAATCCCGGGCGGCCCCCAGCTTGGGGTCAGTGATGACGATGAAGGCCAGCCCGCTGATGGCCAGTAGTGACAAAAAGATAATTGTCCGATCCAGCTTGACCCTGGCCCGTTCAATCAGCAACGCCGAGAATAAAAAGATGATTCCGGGGATGGTCAGCAGGTATTGATTCAAGATGTCCATCCAGTGCCCGGGGGAAAGGATGCCATAGCCCCGCATTCCGTCCCACAGCGGCAGTAGTGGATTTTTGGGGATCTCGCCCAGCGAGGCCTCCCAGTGAATATCTGGCGAGAGCCACCTGCCGGCCAGCACCACCGCCAGCGGCAGGGCCGCCGACAGAGGAACAACCCACCACAATCTCTGCCGGACCTCCGGCCACTTGGCCGCCAGCAGATAGACCAAGGCCGGCAGCAGGAAGATCCCCTTGGCATGCAGGGCCACGATCAGCCCGAATAAAAGCACCAGGGGCAGGGCCCCTCCTTCGTCCTCCAGGGACCGGGCGCCCAGCCAGGCGAAGGCCAGGACCGCCAGCATAAAAGGAGCGTAGCTCTCCACGTAGCCGAAGAATATTTGGTTGAAGCCCAAACCCAGCAGCAGGGCAGTGGCAAGCCAATAGCTGTTCTCAAACCACCGGGTGGATATCCTGTGATAGAGCCAAACCATCGCCAGGCCGGACAGAATGCTGATCACAACATAGGCCCGGGTCGCGGCCGGGGCATCGCTGACATTCCCGGACAGGATATTGAACAGCAGGCCGTGGACCATGGTGGTCAGCGGTTCGGTCAGGGAGAATATCCGGCCGCCGGTGATCTCCCGGACCCGCAGGAAGCCGTCGCCCAGCAGGGGGATGGCCTGGCGCAGTAGCCAGAAAAGCCCGCCCATGACAGCTACCAGCAGAACCAGGTTCCAGAGTTTCCGGTTTTCAAATCTGTCATTTATTATGAGAAGTCCCGGGACCCAAAAGCCAAGCGATAAAAGCGCCGACATCCCCGCCAGGACCCAGCCCAGCCGGAACCACAGCGGGTAATACTGCAGGTAATCAAACCCCCAGGTAAAGCGCCCGTTAAAAAAAGAAGCCCCGAACCATATGAGTAAAAATAATACTCCAATGATTATCGGCTTCCATTTATTGGTGTATGATTTATTGTCCAATTTTAGCATCCGGCAAGAGTAAAATATTTTTATTTCAGGATATGCAGCCAGTTTCCCAGCAGAAATTGCATCTGCCCTATCAGCAGGGATATCCTGGCCATCACGGTGTAGCCGAAGGCCGCCCCGAAGGCGATCATCAGGTACCACACCCCCACCTGGGCGGTTCCGCCCACGAATCCCTTGTGCTGGGCCGAGAAGAAGAAGTAAACCAGGGTGGTCAGCACCCCGCCCACAAACAGAATGTTGTTGACCGAATTCAACGGGATGGCGGTGGCCTGCACCTGGGCCAGGACATCGGCCGACAGAAAGGCCATCACGGTAAGGCCGGCCCCGATGCCCACCACGAAGGACAGGGGAAATCTTATCAGCCAGTTGAGTTTGCGGGAGAAGGCAAAGAATATCAGCAGCCCCAGCAGCCCGGGGATGATCAGGTAGAACTTGTGGGCGAAGTCGCGGTACAGGGGCGTCAGCAGGTTGGGCAGCACCACATTGTGGTATTCGGCCGCCACGAAATAACCGGCCGAGATCCCCACGTAGACATGCTCGGCGAATTTATAAAGCGGGTTGTCCTTGTATAAAAAGCTGTAGATGCACAGCACCAGCAGCGCCGCCAGCCAGGTTCCGAATACTGCCATGTTATTTCTCCTCCTTCTTGCGGGTGGCAAAATAGGCGATGTTGCCGATGATGATGAAGGCGATGATCAGGAAATGTCCCAGGCTCTGGGCCGACATCCCGGTGGTGGCCTTGGCCGAACGACCGATCAGCATCTCGTATTCGGCCGCCCCCCGCATGCCTCCCATCAGGCCCTGCAGCTGGTTGGACTGCAGGTAGGCCGAGAACTCCGGGGCCGACACCGCGGTGCAGCCGCCGGTGACCGGGACCCGGAAGCGCTGCCAGGCGAACTGGATCCACATCAGCAGGCCGGGGTCGCCGGCCGAGAAAGACACGATGGCGGCCACGTTTTTAAGCGACCTCACTTTTTTCATCAGCGGCAGGGTGTCGGTCCGGTTGCGGTAATAATCCTGGGGAAAGGCGTCGTAGATGTTCTGGGCCATGGAGACCACCACCACATATTGGCCGGATTTGTAGCCCAGATTGACGTAGTCGGTGCCGTAGACCTTGTCGGGAAAATCCTTCCGGATGACCTCGGCGATCTGTTTTTCGATAAGCGGAATGCCGGTGACCCAGTGCCCCATCATCACCACCTTCAGGTCCTTGCGCATGGCATGACGCAGCATGGCATCGGACAGGGGATACAGTTCGGGCATCGAGCCGGGGTCGTAATCCCAGGAGAAAAGCACCGGAGTCCCGGCCGGCAGGCTGTCGATCAGGTTGTAGGCCCGGCGCACGTCCTGGGAGACGGTCACCGGCATCTTCAGGTCCACCAGCAGGGCCGCGGCCACCACCAGGCCCATGGCCAGGAATATCCAGCGGCGGTCCAGCTGGGTGAGCTTGGCCATCGTTTCCTTGAATCTCATCTTAATTTCCTCCCCCGGTGGTCAGGTATGACCGTTCGATGCCCAACAGCATCCGCAGGGCCATGGACACCGCGCCCAGGGCCGCCCCGATTTTGATGCCCCGCTGGCCGGCGGCGTTGGGGATGTCCATTATCCACTGGGTCAGCACTTCCAGGGCATTGGGAAATTTGGCCCCCAGCCAGGGAAGGTGCTGCCAGATCACGTTGCCCAGCGGCACCCGTCCGATCATGATGATGGTGGCGGCCACCAGCAGCAGGGTGGCCTCTTTGTTACGGGCCCGAAAAGCCGGTAGGCGGCCGAGGCGATGAAGAAGGCCAGCAACGAGAACATGGCGGCCGATAAGGGCGCCATTACGTTATCGTAGAGCCAGTAGTAGACCGTGCCCTCATTGATGCCCCAGAACAGCCCGATCACCATCATGGCCCCCAGGCAGATCAGCAGCACCACGCTGTAATACCAGCCGCTTTTTTGGCGGTGGATCTTCACGGCGTGCACCTGGATCAGGTTGCCGATGCCCAGCACCAGAGTGAAGGCCACGATGATGATCTCCCAGGACTGCATCTCCTGGGCCGACACCGCGATGGCCTTGTGCGGCACAAAGAAAGCCAGTATCATGTAGAAGCCGGCCAGGAAGGTAATTATCAAAGGCAGTGTTTTTTTCATTTTTGTGATCTCCTTACTGCGATGACAGCCATTGGCTGACGAAAAAGTGAAGCCGGGGATATTTCAGGGCCAGGGTCTCCATGATTACCCCTATGATAATCAGTCCGATGGCGATGGCCTTGCCCCAGTCCTGGGCCTTGATGGTGCCCATCAGCACCGGCTCCTTTGACAGGTAGGCCGAGGCGGCGTAGATCTCCTCGCCGATAAGAGTGTAATCGCAGGCCGCCACGAAGAACGGCAGCTGGGTGATCATGGCGGTGCCGGCGATCTGGATGGCCCCGGTGGCATAGCCGGTCTCGGCCAGGATCAGGGATTCGGCGTAAAAAGTGCCGATCATGAAATTGGCCGCCGGTTTCTCACGAATCATGATGCCGTCAACTCCGGCGGTATAGGCGAACTGCTCGTTGGTCAAATAGCGGATATTCTCGGCCCGGTAGGCGTCGGGGCGTCCGGCGTTCATGTAGCTGGCCTTGACGATCTCCTGAGCCAGGGTCATCACCAAGGGATCGGAACAGGGCACCAGCAGTGGGGTCTCATACTCGGCGGCCTTCTCGGCCACCTGGCCCAGTATCACCAGACTGGCCAGGGTCTGGATGTCGGACACCGCCGACAGCCCTCCCGATGGCAGATACAGGATGGGGCGCCCCATCTCGGTGGCCCGGCCGATGGCCTCGTCCACCGCCGACAGCCCGGTTATCTTCCTGACGAACAGCGAGTCTCCCTTTCTGGCCCGCCAGATGAAGAACAGCACCAATCCGGTAAAGAGGGCCAAAGCTATCAGCAGGCTGACCCGCTGGGAGTTGAACCATGAAGCCCGAGGAACCGCCGGATCGCTGACCCGGGAAGGAAACACCCCGGCATCGGTGACCGCATCTATCCGGTAAAAATATTTTTTCCCGTTAGCCAGTCCCTGGTCCGAATACTCGCTGATCCCGGGAGCCATTTCGATGATCTGGGAGAACGGACCTTCCGGGATCTCGGCCCTCAGTAATCGCAGCACCAATATCTCCGGACCCTGGTCGGCCGGCAGGGTCCAGCTTACCTTGAGTTCACCCCCGGCATCATTGGGAACATCCTCCGCTTTTATATTTTCCACATAAAAATTTTGGGGAGGCGGATCATAAGCGGAAACAGCTTCTGAGAAGGATGGCCCGGCGGACAGCACCAATAATGTCAATATCGTGATTTTTAATTGCATATCGGCCCCTCGTCTGATGATGGTTGAAAAATCATGCCCGGTTCGATGTAAATCTCCCCGGACATGATTTCATTATTGTAATTTTATCTGATCAAGCCGGATCAGTCTTCGATCAGCTCCACATTGGCCCGGGGGACCACCGCCTTGGCGCCGTCCTCGAAAGTTACCTCCAGCACCCGGGCGTGGCTTTCGGATTCCAATTGCTGCAGCTCGTGGGGCAGGGCCGACACCTTGCCGATCTTGCCGAAGTAGGGCTGGCGGATCACCCGGATGGCGCTACCGATCTCCATACCGCCGGCCTCCTTGACGGCCTCGCTGCCGACATCCTGGCTGCTTAGCGGAATGATCACTTCGGGACGCATCACGCCGGCCCGGATCTGGGTGGCCCCGTTGACCGAGGCCTTTAGCCCCTCTTTGGACTTCAGAAGTTTGAAGGTCTTGCCAGCCATGCTCATCTGGCCGAAGCCCTCGGTGACCACCAGGGTCAGCCCCACATCCTCATGTCCGGTGATGGCCACCCCGATGTCGTATCCCATCAGTTTCTTCAGATCGGCGTCGTCAATGCCGCCCACCACCACCGCTTTGACTCTTACCTCGGCCGCCTTCTTCAGGGCGTCGTATTTGATCAGCGAGCCGCCCACCACCACCTTGCCCTGGCAATCGGGGGTCAGCATCTCGATGGTCAGCTCCTGGGAGGGATCAGCCGCCACCACCTTGATCTCGCCGTTGGTCTCCCCGCCCACTCCGAAGATGCCCTGGATGAAACTGCCGAAAGCCTCCACGGTGGCCCCCTCGGCCTCGCTGACCTCGGTCACCTGCCCGTCAATGTAGGCCTTGATCTGGACCGGCATGGGGGGCTCCCGCAGGATCACCTGCCCGGTGATGCTGGAGACGGACTCCAGGGTCCCGGCCACCGGGGCTTTGCAGCTGCTCTTGAACAGCCCGAAGAATCCCTTGCTCTCGGCGATGGTCTCATCCTTGGCCACCGGGTCGCCGATCTTTTTGAGCATGTGGGAGGGCACGTCCTCGGCCAGCAGACCCAAAAGGCCGGAGACGTTGACCGGCTGGACGTTGCCCGGCAGTTCGGTCCTGGCTACTATCTGGTCGGAGCCTACCTTGTCGCCCTTCTTGACGATCACCTGGCCTTTCAGGGGAAGGCGGCGGTCTTTTTTGATCAGGGTCTTCTCGGTTACCTTCAGTCCCGGAGTATATGCATGTGCCATCGTATATTTCCTGTTTTGAATTTCTGGTTTCCTGTTTGCTAATTTAAATGACAAAAAGCTTTAAGCTTTGAACTTTAAACTTTTTACTTACTAGGGTAGACCCCCAGGGCCTGGTTCCATTCGGTTAGCTTGCGCACCCTCTCCTTCTTGTCCTCGGGGATGACCAGCGGCCGGCCCCGGCCGTCTATAATAAGCCCCACTGTCCCGCCCTCCAAAGCAACCTCCATCTCCTTGCCCTTGCCGGCTCCGATATCGAAGCCCTTGGCCGGAACCACCATGGCCTTGACGTTCTCTTCCAGCATTAGATGTTTCATCTGTCCCACTTTGATGTTCTCCTCCACCTTGGTGCCGTCGGCCTTAGCGAACTTGACGGTAAGGCATGGCTGGCCCTCCTTGCCGTGGCCGGTGGGGCAGATGCAGGAGCCCAGGCGCACCAGGCAATCTTTAAGAAAGACCTCGTTGGCGGCAGCGGCATGCACGGTTGATAAAATTCCCAGATGCGGGGCCATGAAGATGGAATCCACCGCCATGGTGGTAATGCCTTCGGGCTGGAAGGCGTCGATCATCATCAGGGCCGACTGCACCCGGCGCGGGGCATGCGACAGCACCCCGCCGGAGCCGATCAGGATCTTCAGGTCCATCATGTTGATCAGGGTCTCGCCCGAGCCGGTCTGTTCGAAGGCGTCGGAGATGGTCCGCTCCTGCTGGACGCCCTTGAGCCCCACCGCCATGCTCTTGTGCTGGACGAAGGCCAGCCTTAGGGCCTCGCGGGAGATGGCCTGCTCTATCTGCAGCTCCTCCTGGGTCTGGGGGATGGTGGTGGGCCGGATCATCTTGTTGCGGATCCGGTTCCGCACCTCGGCCTCGTCCATCTCGAACGGCACCCAGCGCATGATGTTGGCGATGCCGGCCTCGGCCAGCACGTTGGAGATGGAGTAGCTCATGCCCAGGTTGGCCGAGACGGTGCGGTTGAAGACGTCGCTGTCGGTCCCCTTGTCGAAGAACACCGAGAAGACATCGGTGGTGGCCCCGCCGATGTCGACCCCCACGGCGGCAATATGCTCGGCCTTGGCCAGGGATTGGATCATCAGCCCCACCGCGCCGGGGGTGGGCATAATGGGGACCTCATGGGCCATGGCCATTAGTTTTTTATATCCCGGGGCGTGGGCCATTACGTGCTCCATGAAGACGTCGTGAATGGCGTCGCGGGCCGGGGTCAGGTTCTCGCGCTCCAGCACCGGCCGCAGGTTGTCCTTGATCAGCAGGGCGGTCTTGGACTCCAGGGTCTTGGTGATGATCTCCCGGGCGTCCTTGTTTCCGGCATAGATCACCGGCAGGCGGTAGCTGGTGCCGAAGCGGGGCTTGGGGTCGGCCGCGGCGATCAGCTCGGCCATCTCGGCCACGTGGGTAATGGTCCCGCCGTCGATGCCGCCGGACAGAAGGATCATGTCCGGACGCAGGTGGCGGATCCGCTCGATCCGCTGGTGCGGCAGGCGGCCGTCGTTGGAGGCCAGCACGTCCATCACGATGGCCCCGGCTCCCAGGGCGGCCCGGGCGGCCGATTCGCCGGTCATGGATTTGACCACTCCGGCCACCATCATCTGCAGGCCGCCGCCGGCCGAGGAGGTGGACATATAGATATCCACGCCGGTCATGCCGTCGGCCGGGGTGATGATGTCGTCACCGTTGAGGATCTTGCGGCCCGATAGCTCCTCCAGCTCACGCACCGAGTTGAGAACCCCCTTGGTCACATCCTCAAAGGGCTTCTCCACTGTGGTGGGCGCTTCGCCCCGGGTGGTCTGGCGGTATTCGCCGTTTTTGTATTCGATCAGGATCGCCTTAGTGGTGGTGCTGCCGCAGTCGGTGACCAGGATCACTTTCAATTTGTTGGGATCAACTGCCATTATGAGTCTCCTAATGGGTTACATAGATTATGTTTTGTTTTTATTTTTACCGGCTAACCTGTCATTCCTGCAACGGCAGGAATCCAAGGACCTAATTGGACACGGATAAACACAGATTTTTTATTTAGCACGTTTCCCTCTCCGCATCGGAGAGGGTAGGCCTGCCCGCCTATATGGACTGCCTGCTAATGGCGGGGAGGGGTCGGTTTCGGGCGCAGGGCCTTTCGCTCCTACTTTATACCAAACTTATTTTTTATCGTCTCCCACCAGGTCTTCTTGCCCTCCGCTTTTCTCTGTTTCTTAGCTTCTACTCTCTCCGCCTTCTCCCGGGCCTGCCACTCGGCCTCCTGCCGTTCGATCTCCTGCAGCAGCAGCTCCACGTTATCCCGATCCTCCATCAGCACCGCGAATTCGTCGTATTCCTTGCGGTTAAAAAAGGCCTGAACGATGGGCTGCATGAAGATCAGCACCTGGCTGCCCACAAAGGACAATGGCTTTACCGACTCGATGAACATGATGGCCGGCACCGACAGTTTTCGTTTGACCACCTGGTTGGCTATCTTGGCCAGCAGTTCTTTGGCCCGTTCCGGGCTGACCTCGCCTAGATCGGAGATGGAGGAATTTGTCATGATGATTTTTATAACAAAATATTGATGCTTAAACTTCCCCTCTAATTAAGAGGGGTTAGGGGTGTGTTATTCCCCTCTAACAAGAGGGGTTAGGGGTGTGTCACCGTACTATCAACATTTTCCCGATTGCCGTCTGCCCCTGGGATTCAAGTTTGACCAGGTAAACCCCACTGGCCACTTTGCGGTTTCCGGCATCCCGGCCATTCCACTGTAAATTGTAAACTCCGGAACTTTTAAACTCGTTCACCAGCGTCCGCACTTCCTGCCCCAGCAAGTTATAAATCTTTAAGGATGCAACCCCACCTTGCGGCAACTGGTAACTTATTTTATTGCCAGCCACATTCAACTTTAAACTTTCAACTTTAAACTCTGTTGGTTCCCAATGCGAATCAGAAACCCCGGTGGTGCTGGTGTTGTAGAGAACAACTAATCCATGGTTGTAATCCGCTAACACAACATCCGGCTTACCATCACTGTTGATATCACCACACGACAGCCCTTGAGACTGGTAATGACTAGCATAGGGCACGTAAACGGTGTCGTATGGTGCAAGTGTGCCTGCTTCATTCTGCCAATAAACGCTTACCGCGTTCCATCCCCCGTTGGCCACGACAACATCATTTCGTCCATCCATGTCAAAATCGGCTATCCCCACCGGTTCTGCACAATCATAACAAGGATAGCATGTCGGTAAATTCTGCAAAGAATTGAGAGTATCCTGCGTCCATACCGCCACCCCAGAAGTAGGCATATTTCCCCCAAAGGATAACACGACATCATTGCGACCGTCGTTGTTCACGTCCCCGATGGCCGTGCCCCATGCCGTTGTATCACCCATCCCATAATTCATCGGTGAATCCAACTGACCGATTGAATCCTGAAGAAAAATCAAGAAATTGTTATTATTATAACGGCCCATCATGAATAAGACGTCGTCGCGGCCGTCATTGTTGACATCCCCGGCGTTAATACCATGCCACGATTCCGAATGTGCGGCATAGGTCCGGCTCGAGTCAAAAACACCACTCGCTTGTTGGTAGAATACCCGAATAAAATCATCATCGAAGTGACTGGCAGCAATATCCTTTAGCCCGTCACTGTTGAAATCACCGGTGGTAATGCCATTCACGCCGCTGCCAGAATAATAACATATTTTCGGTTGAAGCTGTGAGGTTGTATCTTGCAAAAAAACACCTATTGAATCATCGAACCCAACAACGACATCATTGCGACCGTCGTTATTTAAATCTCCAACATCTATTGATGTCACGAAACCAGCATCATAGATTTCTGGCTGATTCAATGTGCCTTCAACAGCTTGGATAAAAACGAACAACTTATAATCATTCAAAGTATCTGCGCCGTATGATGTCCCCAGCACCACATCATTACGGCCATCGTTATTTACATCACCTATCGCAACCACTTCGGGATACGACCCTGTCGGAATGGCTATATAGGGAGCGAACGAAATCTCGCCGGCGTTGGCCGACAATGACAGAAAGATGTAAAATAGTATCGTGATCAAGGAATAGATTTTTTTCATGGCCGCACCTCCGTTTGTTAACAGTTTGAAACCATTCCAAAAAATATTTACTCTCTACCATTGGGGGAGGGCAGAGCCTGCACTGAGAATGGCCCCCGTTAATCTTTCGAAGTGGAGGGTTCAACCACAGGTGCCGCCCCACGTCAGCTTCGGCTCCTTCACCGCCTTGACGTCGTCCAGCCGGCCGATGGGCGTATTGTTGGGGGCACTCTTCACTATCTCGGGAGTTTTCTCTATCTCTTCTGCTATCTTCTTCATAGTGTCGATGAAGGCATCCAGCGTCTCCTTGCTCTCGGTCTCGGTGGGCTCGATCATGATGGCCTCGGGCACGATCAGCGGGAAATATATGGTCGGGGCGTGATAGCCGTAATCCAGCAGCCGCTTGGCGATATCCAGGGTCTTGATGCCCTTCTCACGGAACTTGACTCCGGAGAAGACGCATTCGTGTTTGCAGTGGGCCTTGTAGGGCAGATCATAAATGCCTTCTAAAGACCGCATGATGTAATTGGCATTGATGATGGCATTTTCCGAGACGGCCCTGACCCCTTCGGGCCCCAGCATCCGCAGGTAAGTGTAGGCCTTGACCATTACCAGGAAGTTTCCGAAAAACGAGTGAACCTTCCCAATGCTTTCGGGACGATTGTAGTCAAGATAATACTCTGCACCCTTGAGTCCCTTCTCGCTCTCCTGGGGCTCCTGCCGGCCCTTGATGACCGGCGACGGCAGGAAGGGCTCCAGTATCTTTTTGACCGCCACCCCGCCCCCGCCAGGGCCGCCGCCGCCGTGGGGCGTGGCGAAGGTCTTGTGCAGGTTAAAGTGCATGGCGTCGATACCCATGTCGCCGGGCCGGACGATGCCCATCAGGGCGTTGAGGTTGGCGCCATCCATGAACACCAGCCCGCCTATGTCGTGCACCATCTTGGTGAGGGTGCAGATGTTCTTCTCAAACAGTCCCAGGGTGTTGGGGTTGGTCAGCATCAGGGCCGCCACCTCGCCGTCCAGGTGGGCTTTCAGATCCTCGGGATCCAACAGCCCCTGGGCGTTGGATTTTATCTGGACTGCCTGGTAGCCGCAGAGGGTGGCCGAGGCCGGGTTGGTGCCGTGGGCCGAATCGGGGATCAGTATCTTGCTGCGGGGATTTCCGTTCTTGGTGTGATAGGCCCGGATCATCATCAGGGCGGTCAGCTCGCCGTGGGCCCCGGCCACCGGCTGCAGAGTGATGGCGTCCAGCCCGGCGATCCGGCACAATTGATCGCCCAGTTCGTTCATCAGCTTCAACGCGCCCTGTATGTCTGTCTCATCCTGCAAGGGATGCAGTCCGGTGAAGCCGGGCAAGCGGGACATATCCTCGTTAATCTTGGGATTGTATTTCATGGTGCAGGAGCCCAGCGGGTAAAAACCCTTGTCCACATGGTGGTTCAGAGTGGACAGCCTGACGAAGTGGCGCATCACATCTATCTCCGAGACCTGGGGCAGGCCGGACAGATCGCTTCTGATATATTTCTCGGGGATCAGTTTGTTCAAGGGCTTAACGGGCACATCGCAGGCCGGCAAAGGGTGTCCTTTTCGCCCAGCCGCCGATAGTTCAAAAATACTCTTCTCGATCATGGGAGTCCTTTAAACAATGTGTTGTAGCATAACAGCATAGGATATCATTAAAGAGTGGATGATGTCAAGATAAAATTAAATTGGCCGAAAGGGTGGGTATATGCATTAAAAAACCACTTGTCTAACCAAAAGGGCGCCCTGTTTATCAGGGCGCCCTTAATATTTACTATAAATCTGGTGGCTTGGGGGGAACATAAACTTTTTGAGCATTTGGATCTACGGCAAGTATTGCATCTTTTGCCGTCTGTTGTTCATCATAGGTTCCAAATGTCCCGGCTATAGCAAACTCATCGATGGCTTTCTCCGAAGTATAGTACCAGATATTTTCCTCGTTCTTCCCTTTTGAATTTAAAAAAGCCTGTTCGGTCGTAGGATGAACAACATATTTATTCCCTGCAAAACGAATGCCTAAATATATCATTTTATTCACCTCCTTTCATTTGAATATTTATTTGATTCATAAGACGATTTGCTTCGTTTTTTATGCCTTCAATATTTATTTCCATTTTCAAGGCTTGTTCAAGTATATTATGGGCTTTGTCGAAATTTTGTAATTTTATATAACTATCACCAATATTAAGAAGAGAAACAGCCATCATATAATTAATCCCATATTTCTGTGATAACTCAAAACATTTTTCAAACATTTCGCATGCCTCATTATATTTACAATTACCGTAATAGAGCAAACCAATATCACAAAGCAAATATATAATTACGACATTATCACCAATCTTATTTGCCAGAATATAAACTTCATTTAAGGAATTAAACCCTTTCTCATATTCACCCATAGCACAATGGACTTTGCCTAAAACCTGGATAGATCTGCATAATTTCGTCTGGTTATTGGTTTTTCTATAGAATTGAAGAACCAACTGGAGTATTTGTAAAGCTTTGTCAAATAGCTGCAAACTCCGGTAACAATCTGCTATGCTCAATAAAACAGAGTGCTTGCCTTCTTCGTCATTAAGTGTTGCATAAATTTCTTCAGCGTTGCTATAATATTTTATTGCATCGTCATATTTCTCGTTAAAATGTTTTATTTCACCTAATTGCTGATAGCACAGGGCCATCCCTTTTTTGTCATCACACAATGTATAAATTTGAAAAGATTTATTATAATATATTTCAGATAATTTAAAATCACTTTTTTGCAGGTATGCATTTCCAATCTGTCTAAAAGCCTTTGCCTTTATATTTTCATTCTTTAATACTTCCCCGATATTCAAAATTCTATTAAAATCAAACAACGCCTTATCGTATTTGCCGATCAGCTTATGAACCTCGCCCCGCTTTTCGTAAACATCGGATACATGACAGTACTGGTTCTGGTAGAATTTTTCCCAAAATGTTTTTCTGGCAGTGTTCATCGTTGTTTTTTTCATTTACGTTGGTGGTTAAAGAAAGGCCTGGATTCCCGTTTTCACGGGAATGACCAGCCTTCGTCCATCGACGTGCACATCACAAAAGCAAACGGACTATGGCTGGCAAGCAATAAAAAGTATATTATAAATCTCAGTGCCTCTGAGTCTCTGTGGCTAAAGCTTCCCTAAAATCCATCATCCGTTCTCTATCATCCATTGCCTTATACCAAATACTGTCTACCGTATACTGAATACTCGTATGGATTGCTTCGCTTGCCCAGTATGGATGCCGCCTCGCAATGACTTGCTTCCTGCTATTTGCCGATGCTCCTCTTCCATTTTTGGTCAAACTGCTCGACTGACAGATTGAATGACCCCTTAAAAACCTTTTTAAAATCCCCGACCTGCCCCATCTTGTCCAAAAACAGCCGGACCATATCCCATCCGTTATCCTCGATCAGGAAACTGACCGCCGACAGGCTGGCCCGATAGGCATATTGGGCATCCTCCCGCTCCAGGGTCATGAACGAACCGGACAGTTGGGATAGCGGAAGGTAGACGTGATTGACGGCCCGTTGTCCCTCCTGATACTGGGCCAGACCCTCGTTGAACCACCCGGGAAATTTCCGGCCCCCGATCTCGAACAGCAGGGCGTGGACGAACTCGTGGGTCAACACCCTCTCCAGCACTTCCCGATCCTCCAGGTAATTGGCGACCGGCACCCTTATCTTCCCGTCGAAGGCCGCACCGGCCCAGGAGGCCAGGCTGGTGATGTCGGAGAACTGCTGGTTATTGTAGAGTGTTACGCTGATGTTCCTTTGAGCCTGCCAGCCGAACAGCGCCCCCTGCTTATCGCGAATGCCCTCCAGCATGAAAAGTATCCGGTCGGCCATCTCCCGGTTCTCCCCGCCCTCGAACTTGATGTCGAAATACCCGGTCTGGCTGGCCTCCAGACCATCCTCCTGGCGGCAGCGGTTGTCCAGGTCGTCCAACAGGCTGATTATCACCGAGTCCCTGGGGTTCAGATCATAGGCTCTGCCGATGCAGGAAAGACAGGAATCGTTCATGCTGAGACTATACCAGGCTTCCGCCCTGACATATAGCAGGGCCGGCTCTTGCGGCAGCAGGCTCAGGCCCCGGCCCGAGAGTTCCAGCGCCTCCTGATATTTTCCCTGATGAATCTGACTGACGCCGAAATTGAAATAGACCGCCTTCAGATTCTCGCCTATCAGCGAATCTCCCGGAGCCAGCTTCTGGGCTTTTTCCAGGAGCTTGAGAGCCCCGGAATATTCCTCCTGCCGGGAAAGCGCCACCCCCTGATTGGATAGCTCTATGGCCTCCTCAAGTCTGGCCCTCCGGCTCTGGAGCATTTTAAGATGCCCGTTGCCCTTGATGATGAAGACCAGCTCGGCGGCGATCAGGGCCAGAATGACGATCAGAACTATATTTTTTAATTTTATTTCCATAATATCTTCACTGTTGGGTTCCCAGATAGGCCTCTATCACCTGGAGGTCGTTTCTTACCTTGTCCGGCGGGCCGGTAGCCCCCGGTCAGGCAGTTGAACAACGTCGTTTTGCCGGCCCCGTTGAGTCCGATCAAGCCGAGTATCTGACCTCGGCCTATCTCGAATGAGATATCCTGTAGGGCCATCAGGCCGCCGAAACTTTTAGAAATATTTTGAGCCGTTAAAAGCATCTATAACCCTGTCATTCTTTGATAAAGATCATTTTACGCTCAGCCAGTCCCAAAATTTTCCGCTGCCCCGTTTTAAGACCGCCCAATCGATAGCTTCCGATACCTATCCGCACCAACCGCAGGGTGGGATATCCCACGGCGGCCGTCATCCGGCGCACCTGGCGGTTCTTGCCCTCGGTCAAAGAGATCTCCAGCCAGCAGGTGGGAATGTTTTTCCGGATTCTGATGGGCGGATCCCTCTCCTCTATTTCGGGCTGAGGGTCGAGGATCCTGACCTGGCAGGGAAGCGTCCCGTGCCCCTTTATGGTTACCCCTCTTCGCAGTTTTAAAAGATCCTTCTCCTGGGGGATATTCTCCACCTGGACCCAGTAGGTGCGGGAGTGGCCCTGCATGGGATTCAATAGTTTGGCGTTCAGCTCGGCCTCGTCGGACAGCAGCAGCAGACCCTCGGAGTCGGCGTCCAGCCGGCCCAGAGGATAGACGTTTTTGGGAAAGCCGAACTTTGCCAGGGTCACATGGCGGGGATCGTCCGAGGTGAACTGCGACAACACCCCGTATGGTTTATTGAAAGCGATCAGCATAATTTTAACCCCTTCTCATTTAGGAAAGCGGACATCCCGCCGGCAGCAGCATTCATGATGCACCTGGCTTTATCATTTGAACCTTACCACTCCGAAGTTCTTGGTCTGGTACGACCAGTCGTACATCCACAGGGCCGACTGATTGTTGCGCTGCTGTTTGCGGCGGATGTTCATTCTTAATTCGGTGTTCTTGTCCAGGGCCGTCAGGCCGATATCCTTCAAAGGCACCTTCATCTCCAGCACCCATTCCGATTCCCCGGCCAGAGCCTTGGCCTGGAAGCCGCCGTTCCATTTCTGATCCAGGTCGTCGCGGGTGTTGTCTATCAGCTGGTCCCAGACGGTGGATACCGGATTGACGTACATCTGGTAGACCGTATCCTTATTGGCGGCGAACAGGAACCCGATGCAGTCGTCGTTGTACACCTGATCGTCCCGGACGGTCTTGGCGGTTTTCAGCTGGGCCATGACGGTGTCGCGGCAGACGGCGGCGATATAAAGGTTCTCGCCATCGTGCATAAAGTAGACCTGGGTGGGATCGGCCGTGGCCGGGTTGCCGTCCCAGCCGCAGAAATCGGCCACCTTGCCGGCCCCCAGCCATTCATTCTTTTCGAACTGGCCGTCGATGGCCGGAGATTTTTTTACCCTGGGGCACTCCAATATTCTAGCCACGCTGGGGGTCATCTCCAGGTTATAAACCTTATCGCGCCCGAAAGGATAGGACATTTTCATCACCGGCAGGGGATACAGAATTCCGGAGCCTTTGAACCTGAAAACGGACTTGAAGCTGTCGCCGGGGGCTATCTCCACCGGGATTTTATCCTGGCCGGATTTCCAGTTCTTGGCAGTCTCCCATAATATCTCGGTTTTCAGAGGCTGGTCGGTAAGGTTCATGATTCTGACCTTGGCATCCAGGGAGGAGAATTTCTTGCCTTCTATCAGTTCCGATCCATTTATAAACACCGCCTTGCCGGGTATCTGATGGGCAAAGATCTCCTCCTTCAGACTGACGTAATCAAGGTCATAATTATTCCCGGCCTTTACCAATGCCGGACTGAATTTTCCATCCTTGATGGTGACCCACAGGTACTGGTAAAAGCCGGCCAGGCTGACATTCTCGGTGGGCCCGATATCCGCCCCGGAGCTGCCCATCACCACATAGCGAACGCCGTCGTAAACCTCCGAGGCATAATTATGCCAGTGTCCGGTGAACACCGCCGTCACTTTGTATTTTTTGAACAAGTCATGCAGCTTATCCGGTTTTCCGGCCCCCACCCCGGCCGTCCAGAACGGCTTGTGCATGAAAACGTAGATGCCGGATTTTTTCCTGATGCTTTTCAGGTCCTTCTCCAGCCACCTGATCTGGGCGGGCTCCATTTTATCAAGGGTCTCCACCAGGGAGTTGTCCAGGACTATGAAATGGCTGTTCTGGTGATCAAAGGAATAATAGGGGTTCCGCCCGGTCTTTTTGATGAAGATGCTGCGCACCTCCGGCGTGGTGATGTCGTGGTTGCCCGGGGTCAGGTACACCGGGCAGGAGAGCACTTTTAGCATTGGCAGGGTCTGGTCCCAGTCCTTGACCGTCCCGGCCGAGTCCTTGTAGCCCTCGATGAAATCGCCCACCGTCACCACCAGGTCCGGCTTCATCCGCTCGATATCCTTCAGCACCATTTCGAAAGCCTTTTGGTTGGCTCCGCCGGTGCGGTCGGCCAGCACCACCAAGCGGAAATTATCCTGGGGCCCGGCCGGCCTGGCCGCCCAGCCGGCCTGGATCATGGCCGCTGCCAGAAGCACCAGGACCATAACGATTTTTTTCATATTATCTCCAATAGTTTTAATTATTGATCTATTTACTATGGTAACAGGTATTCAGTGCCAGCAGGTCAGTTCACTCCTCCAGCTCCAGCCTCCTTCTTTTGCTGGGCAGCAGGCCCTGTGGGCGGAAGATCTTGGGGCCACCATGGCACTCAACTAAAAGGCCAGATGAATATTTTAAGTTTGTTTTTCACTTAACTAAGTTGATCTATAAAGATATTTCCTCGATAAACTTAGATGTTTTTGCATTATATTTCTTTCTTTTGTAATTGAAACGAAATTCTTTAAAATCAACTTTATGCGCGTCTTTTGCTTCCCATTCCACAGTTGAAATTAGATCTAATTCCTTTTTTGCCCGTGTAATACCCACAAACAATAATCTTCGTTGTGCTTCTATCGTATCAACGCCTTTCGTTTCATTTGGCAGAATTCCTGTTATCAACCCATTTATAATAACATAATCTGCTTCTAGCCCTTTTGATTTATGAATAGACATAATATTTACTTTATTATCGATAAATTCTATGGGGTTACGCATTCTTTTAGTAATGGTTTTTACAGAATTTGGCAGGTCATTTAAATTAAGATATTCACGAAATCGTTCAAAAACCGGTAACTCTTTTGCCAAAGTATCAAAATTTGGTGGTGCAGTTATATGTCTAGCTATATTGCTGGGCAATTCGTTAAACTTTCTTGTCTCAGATAATATGGCGGTCACGTCGAAATCCTTTTCTATTTTATCTTTAAAATAAGTAAGATTTTTCTTTTTTTGTAAAGCTTTGTAATGTTTTAGCAGCAATAATAAAAATAATGTTTTCTTATCTCCATAAAATAGGTTAAGCCACCAAATATATACTAATTTTTCTTCATCAAGGTCATTATGCCAAAAATCAACGAACTCAATGCCTTTATCTATCAATTTATTTTTAAGTGCATCAACTGAAAAACCAACAGCACTTAATAATAAAATACTTGCATTCAGATCACTACGACATATTGTTTTTATTTTATCCAAAATATAATCGTCCGATTCTTCTTGCGTTATATGTTGTACGATATTTACAAGTCCGCCCTTGCTTGTTTTTAACCATTTTTTGGGGATTCTGTTTTTGTTTATTTTTATTAAGCGTACAGCATAATCAACAACGTTATCTGGACAGCGATAACATAAATTCTCGTGCTGGATTTTTTCTACATTTTCATTTTTGTACAAAGAAATAATTCCATCCGGGTCAGCATCTTTAAACCCGTATATGGATTGGTCATCGTCACCCAATATAATAGTTTCGGAAGCAATCTTTGATAATTGAAGCACAAAATTTTGTTCGACGGGGTTAAAATCCTGGAATTCGTCTACAACCAAAAGATCAAGTTTGCCTAATTTATCTACAAAATATGCCGAGTTGCTTTTTATAAAAGCCAAACACGCGAGTATCATTTTATTAAAAGTTATACAATGAAGAATTTCACAAATAGTATCAAAGTCTATTTTCAGTTTTCCAGCTATCCATTTTAATATGTTTTGTTCTTCTTTTATTAGAATATGCAACTCAGGTAGATGATTATACTTTAAGGCAAAACTGTGAAGTGTCATACACGTAACATTTTCACACTTTGAGAATTTGGTATTTAAATCTTTTACCGTAGCATTGGTAAAAGAGAGTACTACAATATTTTTACAACCATCATATTGTTCAGTTATAATGCTTTTTATTTTTGTTGTTTTTCCAGTGCCTGGTCCAGCCAATAGTATTTTCATATTTTTTACCAAATGCAATTAAATTACTATAGTGCCACCGAATCGTTTAACACACTGATGCCCGACTTTCGTTTTCAGATCCTATCCGTCTTGTTCCCCGGTATCCCCTGCGGCCTCAGCAGCAGCACCCGACCGCCGCCCGGGAATTGAGCCCCCACTGGCTTAAAAGCCCAGGACTATCAGGGCATAGATGGAGCCCACCGTCAGGCCGTTTATCAGTTGCTGTAGAAACATCAACCAACGACAGAATAGTAAATTATCATTTTTTCATATTACTACAAATTGCGTATTTCTGCAATACAAAAATCATCATCTCCCTCTCCTAATGCCTTAGGAGAGGGATGGGGTGAGGTCAAACCAAGATGCCGACGCGCTCATATGCGTACACTTCAACCTGCGGGGCACGGAATAATCTCAGTGTGACATTATTTTCAGCGAAACTAAAAAGGGCTGCCGGATGCCGGCAGCCCTTTGGGGTTTATTATTTTGACAGTCTCTTCAGTTCGCTCAGCCAGGTCTTGACCACCTCGAAGCTGCCCTGCCAGAATTCCGGCGAGGACATATCCATGCCCACCTCCTTGATGATCTGGTCCGGACTCTGGGATCCGCCGTAGGCCAGGATCTTCTCGATCTTGGGAACGAAGGGTTTGCCCTCGTCCTTGTAACGGGCGAACAGGGCCAGGGCTAAAAGTTCCCCGAAGTTGTAGGCGTAGCAGTAGAACGGGGTCTGGAAGATGTGCGGAATGTAGGCCCACTCGCTGCGGAATTCCTCGGCCACCTCCACCGCCGAGCCCAGCTGGGAGCGCAGCTGCTTGATATACAGGTCGCTCAGCTGGTCGGACTTGATTCCTTCGGTGATCCTTTTATGGGCCTGATTCTCGAACATCACGAAATATGCCTGGCGGATGACGGTGGCATAGGAGTCGCCCAGCTTCTCCAGCAGCATGGCCCGGCGCTCCTTGTCGGACCTGGCCTGGCCCAAAAGTTTTTCAAACACCATCAACTCGGAGATGGTGGAGGCCGTCTCGGCCAGCGGCAGGGTGGTGTGCGACGAGCTGAAGTAGTGCCCCTGGGCGTACAGATCGTGAACCCCGTGCCCCAGCTCGTGGGCCAGGGTGGACACCGAGGAATTATTGCCGGTGTAGTTCAGCAAAATATAAGGGGTTGTTCCCGGAGCGATATCGGCGCAGAAGGCCCCGGTGTCCTTGGCTGGCCGGGGATGGCTGTCGATATGATCGGCCTTGAAGATGGACTCGGCCTTGTCGGCAAAGCCCGGCGCGAAGTCGCGGAAGATCTCCAGCACCAGCTTTTTGGCCTCGGGCAGGGGCATTTTGGACTTGGGCGCCTCCAGCGGGGCATACGGATCGTAGCGACGGAGCTTCTTCATCTTCAGCAGTTTGGCCTTATAGCGGAAGAGATCCTGGTAGATCCCAACGTTCTTCTGGCATACCTCCAGCAGGGTATTGATGGCCTTATCCGGCACCCGGTTGTTGAAGTTGCGTACCGAAACGGGACTGGGAAAATTCCTCAGTTTGGCGTCGTTGTCCCAATCCTTGACTAACGCCCGGTAGATGACGAACAGCTTATCCTCGTTGTCATGGTAGGGTTTAAAGACGGCTTTATAGGCCGCCTCCCGCTCCGCCGCCTTGGCGCTGTAGTAGTAATTGCGCACCTGCCCCTGGACCTTGAATGTTTTTGCCTTCTGGCCTTTGGGCTGGAATTTATACTCGAAGCTGTCGGTGATCAGGTTGTACATATCCACCAGGGCCTGGGAACCGGTGACGCTCTTGCGGGTGATGAGCCTCTCCTCGCCCTGGCTTAAGGTGTGTTTGGCGGCCGCCCGGTTATAGTTGAATACGTATTCCAAATCCGGCAGTTCGGCGAATAGCCGGTTGGCGTTGAAGTCGTCCAGTTTCTCCATTCCCTCCACCGTCAGCCCTTTAAGCCAGTGCTCCAGGGGAAGAATAGCATCGGACAGTTTGATGCTCAAGTCCTGGGTGCGCGATTTGTACAATTTGGCGTCCTGCGACTTCAGGTCGGCGTTCTCCCACAGCTCGCCGTAAGAAGAGATCTTGGACAATCTGGTCTTCAAATCCTCGCGGAATTCTATGACCTGCTTGAATTCGGCCAGGGACATCTGCGGCTTGAGCAGCTTTAGCTGCTCCGCCATCCCGGTGATATCCTTTTCGATCCCGGAATACGTTTCGTTGAATTTTCCCTTGGCCACGATGTCGTTGAGGTTCCACTTTAATTCCTGCCCTGCCATAAAAAGTCCTTCCATATATTTGGTGATGATAGATTTAAACGCCGACAATTATTACTCGGAGCATATAATAGAAAACATAAGGCCATGAATGGCCTTGATTATCTTCAATGGGTCTCCTTAACCCAGCCTTTAAGGGCTGGGTTAAGAGCACGTACTGTACCAACCTTAGGCCGTTCACGGCCTTTGCCTCGGTCTACTAATAACTGCTCCAAGTAGTAATAACCAGCAACTAATAACCATCGCCTATTCAATCGGCACCGAGTGGGCTTTCCATATCTGTTCAGCGTACTCCTTGATCGAGCGGTCGCTGGAGAATTTTCCCATATTGGCCACGTTGAGTATGGCCATTTTGGTCCACTGGTCTGTATCCAGGTAGGTCTTATCCACTCGCTCCTGACATTCCAGGTAGGAGGCGAAATCTGCCAATAGCAAATAATAATCGCCCTTGTTCAGCAGGCTGTCCACTATGGGCTTGAACAGTCCCGGATCCTCGGGGCAGAATAACCCGCCATCCAACTGGTCCACAACTTCTTTCAGCTGGCCGTTGGAATGATATTGATTTTTGGGATCGTAGCCCTTGGCTCTTAACTGTGACACTTCCTCGGCCGTCAGCCCGAAAATGAAGATGTTGTCTTCGCCCACCTCCTCCATGATCTCGATATTGGCCCCGTCCAGGGTGCCGATGGTCAGGGCCCCGTTCAGGGCGAACTTCATGTTGCCGGTGCCCGAGGCCTCCATCCCGGCGGTGGAGATCTGCTCCGACAGTTCGGCGGCCGGCATGATTAGCTCGGCCAGGGATACCCCGTAGTTGGCCAGAAAGACCACCTTGAGTTTATTACCGATATCGGGATCGTTATTGACCTTGTCCGCCACGCAGTTGATCAGCTTGATCACCAGTTTGGCCATGAAATAACCGGGGGCCGCCTTGCCGCCGAAGATGACGGTCCGCGGTACCACCGGGGCCTCCGGGTCCTTTTTGATCCGGTTGTATTGGGCTATCACCCCCAGCACGTTCAGCAGCTGGCGCTTGTACTCGTGGAAGCGCTTTACCTGGACGTCGAACATGGAGTTGACATTAACCTCCAGGTTGTTGTGGGTCCGGATGTATTCCGCCAGGCGGATCTTGTTGTCGCGTTTGATCCCCCGCCATTTCTCCCGAAACAGGCAATCTTCGGCCAGCGGCTCCAATTCTTTCAGCAGGCTTAGGTCCTTTACCCACTCCGGCCCGATCTTCTTGGTGATCAGTTCGGATAAGCCCGGATTGCATTTTTTAAGCCAGCGGCGGGGGGTGATGCCGTTGGTCTTGTTGTTGAACTTGCCCGGAAAGAATTCATTGAACTCCGGGAACACCCTTTCCTTGAGGATCCTGGTGTGAAGCTCGGCCACCCCGTTCACAGAGAAGCATCCGGTGATGGCCAGGTGGGCCATCCGTACCTGGGGCTCGGGATCCGGCGAGATGATGGACATGGCTTGTTTCTTCTGCCGGTCGCCGGGGTATTTCTTTTCCACCGCCTCCATCAGCCGGCGGTTGATCTCGCCGATGATCTGCCAGTGGCGGGGCAGCATCCGTTCGATCATGTCCACCGGCCAGTGCTCCAGGGCCTCCGGCAGCACGGTGTGGTTGGTGTAGGCGAACACCTTTCCAGTGATGTCCCAGGCCTCCTGCCATTCCATACCCTCCTGGTCCATCAGCAGCCTCATCATCTCCGGGATGGCGATGGCCGGGTGGGTGTCGTTGAGCTGGAAGACGGTCTTCTCTGGAAAGGCCTTCATGTCCGGCTGGGTTTTTTTATAGCGCCGGATGGCGTCCTGCAGGGTGGCCGAGACAAAGAAGTACTGCTGCTTTAAGCGCAGCTCCTTGCCCTGATAGACATTGTCGCTGGGATACAGCACCCGGGTGATGTTCTCCTTCTGGTTCTTGTCCTCCACCGCCGAGACGTAGTCCCCGCTGTTGAAGTAACTGAGGTCGAATTCCCGGGTGGCCTTGGCCGACCACAATCTGAGGGTATTGACGGTGTTGTTGCCGTGGCCCGGCACCGGAGTGTCGTAGGCCATGGCCATCACCTCCTCGCCATCCTGCCACAGGAACCGGGACCGGCCATCCGGCCACTGGCCCATCTCCACCCGGCCGTAGAATTTTACCGGATACAGATGTTCCGGCCGGGGCAGCTCCCAGGGGTTCTGGTATCTTAGCCAGTTGTCCGGCATCTCCACCTGGTAACCGTTCTGTATCTTCTGCAGGAAGATTCCGTATTCATAGCGGATGCCGTAGCCGTAGGCTGGCAGGGCATGAAAGGCCATTGAGTCCAGGTAGCAGGCCGCCAGCCGGCCCAGGCCGCCGTTGCCCAGCCCGGCGTCCCACTCCACCTCCATCATCTCCTCCAGGTCGAATCCCAGCTCCTCCAGGGCCTTGCGACAGGCGAAATCCATCTCCAGATTGATGATGCTGTTGCCCAGGCTGCGCCCCATCAGGAATTCCAGCGACAGGTAGTAGACCCGCTTGGCGTCCACCTGGTAATACCGCTGCTGGGTCCGCACCCAACGCTCCACCAGCCGGTCCCGAATGGCCAGGGCCAGGCTCAGGTAGTAGTCCCGCTTGGTGGCCGAATACTTGTCCTTGGCCAGTGAGAAGGCAATGTGATCCAAGAAGGATTTTTTCAACGATTCCTTGTCTACCCCCTGGCGGGTGACCTCGTCACCTATTTTTATTTTCTTTTCCGGCATATCAGTTTGATATTATTGAATATTGATTTTTATAAACATCACACAAAGACACGGAGGCACTAAGGGGAAGAGACCCGACAATAACTTGGTGTCTTAGCGTCTTGGTGTGAGAAAAAAGAGAGCTACTGTTCCCCCGGCTTGCCGAACATAGCATCCTCGATGTTGTAGGTCCCCATACTGGGCGCATTCATGAAGCCATGCCAGGCGGCCTCGGCGTATTTTCCGCTCTCCAGCACGTAATACAGCCACTGGTCCACGTAGCGGGGATCCTCCTGGACGAAGCCCGAGCCGATGTGCTCCAGCCACTGCTGATTGAATTTCTCGTGGGCCCCCACCGGCGGGGCGATGATCACCGGCAGGCCCAGGGCGGTGTAGAACGACATCTCCGAGGGCTTGGTCCACAGTATGTCGGTGGTCCTCAGCTCCCGGTTGATGATGGAAAAGTAGGCCCGCTTGTCCAAAGCGTAGATCACCTTGACCCCCGAGTTGGTCCGGGGATCGATGCCCAGGGCCTTTAATTCCTTATTGAAGTAGGCGGCCGTGTCCAGCCGGGTGCCGGCCACCAGGTTGACCCTGATCTTGCCGGCGCAGATCTTCTTCTGCAGGGCCTTGACGATGGTGATGCCGATCTCGGTCTGGGCCCCGGCCCCGCCCACCAGATAACACAGGGTCAGGGGATGGTTGCTCTTGGCCCTTGATTCGCCCAAAAATTTCTTCAGCGTCTCGTCGTAGACAGTGATGAACTTTTTGTGGGGATCCAGATTTGGCAGGCGCTCGGCCAGATCTTTTTTCAGGATCTTCTGGTCCCGACCCCCGATATTCTCCCGGGGCAGGGGGAAACCGGTCATGATGATCCGGTTCTCGGGCACCCCATACTGCCGTAGCCGGATGGTGGCATGGCGCGATGGGGTCAGGTATTTGATCCTGGTCTGGGCGGGCTTGTCAATTGCCCACACCCGATTGATGTCGGTATCGGTGACTATGCAGTAGACGTTCTCCAGCCCCAGGTAGTCGGCCGCCAGGGCCGGGATGAAATGGGTGGTGACCAATGGCAGTGGTTCTTTTTTGACGTAATCGATCAGGCTGCTGCACAATCCCCAGCGCTTGATCAGCCCCTTCACCCGGAGCACGGTCAGATTGGGCCGGGCATCCACCTTGAAGGGGTAGAACGGCGCGATGGACTGCAGGCTGTCGTAGGCCCCGAAGATGAACTTGCCGATCCAGGGGATGGTCTTCAGCCGGGAGACCGTCTCATAGCCGATTCGGCTCCACTGCCAGATCCCCCGCTCCCGCTCCGAGATGATCTGGTCGTTGTTGGCGGTGATCACCCGTTCGTTGGCGATCTCGTTCAGGGGGTAGGCGGCCCGCTGGTGGCCGTAGCCCATGTCCACCGAGACCACCCAGGCCCGTTTGGATTGATCCTTTGCCGGCATAATATTCTTTACTAATTTATAATTTTTGCCACCAAGACACTAAGACTTTATATTTTTAGCTTTAAATACGGACGTCATTCTGAGCCCGGCCCCTTGCTTGCCAAGCCGAAGAATCCACCATTGTCATTCCCGAGAAGTCGGGAATCCAGAATTTTAACCACAGAGGCACAGAGACACCGAGGCTTTTAAACTTTGCCGGAGTTTAACCACCAAGACACCAAGGCAATAAGATTTCTTATTTTTACAATGTTGCCGTCTACTGAATACTGTATACCGAATACGCAAACCGGCTTTTATTATTTAACCTGCGTTAATGTTACAATAATTATGCCCGGACTGCAACACCAAAGTGCAGCAAATATTTTGCCCCGAATATCAATATGAAAAGCCCCGCCTTTGGCGGGGCTTTTTCACTTAAACTACCTTAGTCCTAGATTACCTGACTATCAGCAGTTTCTTTGTCGCGCTGAAGTCTACCGCCTGCAGGCGGTAGAAGTAAATGCCGTTGGGCAGGGTATTGCCGTTCCAGCTTATCTGGTGATACCCGGCCGGCTTGCTGCCCTCCCGGAAGGTCTTTATCAGCTGCCCGGCCACGTTGTATACCTGAAGCTGGACATCGGACTGCCTGGGCAGTTGGTACTTGAATACCGTCTGCCCCCTCGACGGGTTGGGATAGGCATTGTTCAGGACATACGAAGTCGGAAGCGATGATGCCGGCCTTCCCGCCACTCCCATAAAATTGTATAGCCAAATCGCCCTTGGCGAGCTCTGAACTCTGTTAAAATCGTGAGCATGATCCCTAGCGCTGACCGAATAGGTGACGATCAGGCTGTCTCCCGCGGCCAGTATCTGGGCCGGGATGCTGGCGGAGAAGCTATCGGCTGTGGTCCTATTCATGGCCACGCTGTCTCCGTCGTAATGCAGAAAGGCCGTGGAAATGCCGGAGAAATCCCTGATGACAGCTTTCACCTGGTATGGACCGTAACCACCGGTTGAATCAGTATCATCCGCCAGACTGTCCCACCAGGCGATGGTCGGCGGAACATTGTCCAGGTAATAGATTGGGTATGTCAGCACATTCCCCGTCATGGCCGTGCCCAGGCCCAGGTTGTTGGTGGTGCCGCTTTGCGACAAAGGCACGATATTGATATAATTCTCGCCCCACAGCAGGGAGTCGCCGCTCCAGTTGTAAGTCCAGTCGACGGTCTTACCGGATCCGTTCACCGAAGCCTGGTGCCAGGCCTCCTGCCCGGTCATCCATTTGTCCAGCACGTGATCTAAAGTGATCCAGTTGGGCGGCCAGTTCACCGAGGCCGTGCCTGTGATATATGGCCGATGGGCATAGCTGCGGTGATTGATGCTGCTGTCAACGGCTGCCGTTATGCCGGTGTCCCACTCCCTAACCGCATCGATCACCGTCAGGTTACTGCCGCTATTATTGGCCACATATGCCTTGTTGGTCACCTTATTCACCACCAGGACTATGGGGGAGTTCCCGGCGGCGATCGTGTGAGTGGCATTGGTGGCGCCGTCGATCACCGTTACATTGTCGCTGCCACCATTGGCCACGTAGATCTTGTTGGTCACCGGATTCACTTTCACGTCACGGGGAGTTGCCCCCGCAGCCACTGTGGTTGTTCCATTGGTGGCGCCGTCGATCACCGTTACGTTGTCGCTGCCGTTATTGGCCACGTAGATCTGGTTGGTGGCCGGATTCACCGCCACGGCATAGGGATTCGTGCCCACAACCACGATGGCGGTGTCGTTGGTGGCGCCGTCGATCACCGTGACGTTGTCGCTGTTGGTGTTGGCCACGTAGATCTTGTTGGTCAACGGGTTCACCGCCACTGCCCGGGGGCTGGCTCCCGCAGCCACGGTGGCGGTGTTGTTGGTAGCCCCATCTATTACCGTGACGCTGGCGTTCCCGTAGTTGGCCACGTAGATCCGGTTGGTGGCCGGATTCACCGCCACGGCATAGGGAACTGATCCGGTGGTCACCGTGGCGGTGTCGTTGGTGGCGCCGTCTATCACCGTGACGCTGGAGTTATTGCCGTTGGCCACATAGACCTTATTTGTCACCGGGTTGACCGCCACCGCCCGGGGGGTTGTCCTGACAGCCACCGTGGTGGTGCCGTTGGTGACGCCGTCTATCACGGTCACGTTATTGCCATAGTAATTGGCCACGTAGACCTTATTTGTCACCGGGTTGACCGCCACCGCCCAGGGGGTATCGCCTGTCGCAACGACATTGGTGTCGTTGGTGGCACCGTCGATCACCGTGACGTTGTCGCTGTTAGTGTTGGCCAGGTAGATCTTGTTGCTTACTGGGTTCACCTCCGCGCCAAAGGGAATGGAACCCGCGGCTACCGTGGCTGTATCGTAATCGCCTCCGTCGATCACCGTCAGGTTGTCGCCCATGTGGTTGATGCTGTAGATCTTGTTGGTGGCCGGGTTGACCACGATGGCCTGGGGCCAGGTAAGATTCCCGGTGGAAATGTTGGTTATGGCATTGGTGGCCCCGTCGATCACCGTCACGCTGTCGCCGGTGTCGTTGGCGGTGTAGATTTTGTTGGTCACCGGGTTCACCGCTATGGCCTGCGGAGGTGACCCCAGGGCCACTCTGGTTGTGGCATGGGTTGCCCCGTCTATGACCGTTACGCTGTTGTCATTATAATTGGCCGCGTAGATCTTGTTGGTCACCGGATTCACCGCCAGGGCCCCGCCGTCTCCATCAATCAACACGAAGCTGGTGTCATGGCCGTCCCCGTTCACTTCCACCACCAGGCCGTCGCCCCTGGTGGCATAGACCATGTTGGTGGAGGGGTTCACCGCCACGGCAAAGGTGTAGGTTCCGCTGGGCGCTATGCTGATGCTCTCCGTCCAATTATCGATGCCGGCCAGCTCCGTCAGATAGTGGCTGCCGGCGTTGGCCACGTAGATCATGTCGGTCACTGGGTTCACGGCTATGGCGCAGGGCACGTCTCTTCCCGTCACGTTCACTGCGGAATTATTGGTCCCGTCGATCACGGTGATATTGGCGCTGCCCTCGTTGGCCACGTAGATCTTATTGGTCATGGGATTCACCGCAATTGCCATGGGATTGGTTCCGGCCGCCACGGTAACAGTGGAATGGGTGGCCCCGTCTATTACAGTCACCGTGCCGCCGTCATAGTTGGCCACGTATATCCTGTTGGTGTATGGATTGACCGCCAGGGCCCTGGGGTACTGGCCCACCGCCACCCTGGTCGAAGACAGGGTGGCCCCGTCGATTACGGTGACGCTGTCGGCATAGCGGTTGGCCACGTAGATCTTGTTGGTTACCGGGTTCACTGCCGCGGCCACCGGCCAGGAGCCGGCAGATACGGTGGCGGTGGCCCAATCGGCCCGGCAGGTTGCCGCTCCGCCCAGAAGCATTGCCAGCAAGGCTATTGCCGTGATAAGCATTCTTTTCATGTCTATTCCTTGTGAATTAAGTTTTCAGAGAAAGCGCCGATAGCGGTTTATGATCCAAACCCCATATTGATGTTATCTTAAAACACCCAATAAAGCAATATGAATTTCATGAATGTAGTCATAAGGGCCGCCCTAAAGGGCGGCCCTTATGCCAATGAAAGGGGCTTACCTGACTATCAGCAGTTTCCTAGTCGCGCTGAAGTCCCCGGCCTGCAATCGGCAGAAATACACCCCGGAGGCCACTCCGGCGGCCTTCCATTGCACCGTATGATGCCCGGCCGGCTGTGTCCCCTCAACCAGGATCTTCACCCTCTGGCCTGTTATGTTATATATTTCCACCTTGACTGCTGCTGACTTGGAAAGTTGATACCTGATGGTTGTCTGATCCTTCATGGGGTTGGGCCAGTTCTGTTCCAGCCTGAATGCCAAAGGCTGTCCGATATTCTCCGGTTGGCCGGCCACCCCGTAGGCGGTCGAGTCTATCCGGTAGACCGGATAGACCAGCCTGTTACCGGAAAAGGGAGTGCCCAGCCCCAGGTTGTTGGTGGTGGCGGCCTGCATCTCCAGCGGAACGAAGGTGACAAAGTTCTCCCCCCATACCAGCGAATCCCCCCAGTTGAAATTGAAGCTGATGGAGTCCGAGGAGGTGCTGTCGAACGGGCCCGCCGACCATTGCCAGGAATTAGGACAGGGCAGGCAATCGTTGATGACGCCCATCATGTCGGTCCTGTTGGTAGCCCAGCGGTTGACGGCCCTGCCGGTCAGGGTGGGCTGGGACAGGTAGGTGCTGTTATTTGCCAGCGGAGTAATCACCGCCCGCACCCCGGTATCGTAAACAGGGGCCTCGTCTATCACCGTTACGTCGTTGCTGTAATAATTCGCCACGTAGATCATGTTGCTTGCAGGGTTGCAAGCCACGGCAATGGGGTTTGTCCCCGCCACCACGGTGGTTGTGGCATTGGTGGCCCCGTCGATCACCGTTACGTTATTGCTGTTGTAATTCGCCACATATATCTTGTTGGTTACCGGGTTATAAGCCACGGCATAGGGATATGAACCCGCCTCTACGATAGTGGTGTCATTGGTGGCCCCGTCTATCACCGTTACGTTGTTGCTACCATAGTTGGCCACATAGATCTTGTTGCTTGCCGGGTTGGCCGCCACGGCAATGGGGTTGGTCCCCGCCGCTACGGTAGTGGTGGCATTGGTGGCCCCGTCTATCACCGTTACGTTGGCGCTGGTCCAGTTGGCCACGTAGATCTGGTTGGTTACCGGGTTGCAAGCCACTGCACGTGGACTTGTCCCCGTCGCTACGGCAGTGGCGGCATTGGTGGCCCCGTCGATCACCGTCACGCTGTCGCCGCTGTAATTCCCCACGTAGATCTTGTTGGTAACCGGGTTGCAAGCCACGGCACAGGGACTTGTCCCCGCCGCTACGCTGGCCGTGTCACTAGTGGCCCCGTCTATTACCGTGACGTTGTTGCTTGAATAGTTGGCCACGTAGATCTTGTTGGTAACCGGGTTACAAGCCACGGCATAGGGTCCTCCTTCCGCAGCCACGGTGGTGGCGGCATTGGTGGCCCCGTCGATCACCGTTACGTTGTTGCTGCCGATATTCGCCACATAGATCTGGTTGGTTACCGGATTGCAAGCCACGGCATAGGGTCCGTCTCCCTCCGTCACGGTGGCCGTGGCATTGGTGACCCCGTCGATCACCGTTACGTCGTCGCTGCTGTAGTTGGCCACGTAGATCTTGTTGGTAACCGGGTTACAAGCCACGGCATAGGGATATGTCCCCGCCGTCACCGTGGCAGTGGCATTGGCGGCTCCGTCGATCACCGTTACGTTGTTGCTGCTTTGGTTGGCCACGTAGATCTTGTTGGTCACCGGGTTGCAAGCCACAGCATTGGGACTTGTCCCCGCAGCCACGATTGTGGTGTCATTGGTGACCCCGTCTATCACAGTTACGTTGTTGCTGCCGATATTCGCCACGTAGATCTTGTTGGTCACCGGGTTCACAGCCACGGCCCAGGGCTGTGTTCCGGTCGCCACGGCGGTGGTGCCATTGGTGGCCCCGTCTATCACCGTTACATTGGCGCTGTTGTTATTCGCCACATAGATCTGGTTGGTTACCGGATTGCAAACCACGGCATAGGGTCCTTCTCCCTCCACCACCGTGGCCGTGGCATTGGTGGCCCCGTCGATCACCGTTACGTCGTCGCTGCTGTAGTTGGCCACGTAGATCTTATTGGTTACCGGGTTGCAAGCCACGGCCCTGGGGTTTGTCCCCGCAGCCACGGTAGTGGTGTCGTTGGTGGCCCCGTCTATCACCGTTACGTTGTTGCTGCCTTCGTTGGTCACGTAGATCTTGTTGGTGGCCGGGTTTACCGCTACGGCATAGGGGTTTGTCCCTGCCGCCACGGTAGTGGCGACATTGGTGGCGCCATCTATCACCGTTACGTTGTTGCTGCCATTGTTTGCTACATAGATCTTGTTGGTTACCGGGTTGCAAGCCACGGCCCAGGGGCCGCCTCCCGCAGCCACGGTGCTGGTATTGTTGGTGGCTCCGTCTATCACCGTCACACAATTGCTGCCATAATTTGCCACGTAGGTCTTGTTGGTTACCGGGTTGCAAGCCACGCCACAGGGGCTTGCCCACGCCGCCACCGTGGTGGTGTCATTGGTGGCCCCGTCTATCACCGTTACGTTGTTGCTGCTCCAGTTGACCACGTAAATCTTGTTGGTTACCGGATTAATAGCAACAGCGGAAGGGTTTGTCCCCGCCGCCACGGTGGTGGTGGCCCAGTCGGCTTGGGCCGGAACGGCCAGAATAAAAAAGGCCCCCAGCACGGCCATGACTGCGGACAAAGTGTGTTTCATCTTGTTCTCCTTTACAGTATTAGAGTAATGGTATTGCTTAAGCCCAATGATGATATGTTATAAGTATTCTACTATTAATTATCCCATATGTCAAACAGAAAACCCGCCGGCCGGGGCCGGCCCAATGTTTCCTGCCGGGTAGGCATGGTGCCGGACATGGCGACCATATCCCTACGGTATTGTACACGGCCCGAACCAAGACACCCCTCATATCCTCCCCTTTTTAGGGGACACAAAAGCCCCTCTCCTAATGCTTTAGGAGAGGGGTCGGGGGTGAGGTCGGCGGGTTTAAACCCCGCCCCTACTGATTACTGTATACTGTCTACCCATCATGCTTATATGCCGGGATCACATATTCTTTCTGATCATATTGGCCAGCCGCTGAATGCCCTCCGCTATCTGTTCCTCCGAAGCGTAGGAAAAATTCAGCCGCATGGTGTTCTGCCCCTTGCCGTCGCAGTGGAAGGCCGAGCCTATCACATAGGCCACGTTCTCCTCGATGGCCTTCATGAACAATTCGGTGGCGTTCATGTTCTTGGGCAGTTTGACCCACAGGAACAGCCCCCCCTCCGGCTTGGTCCACTTGACCCCCTTGGGCATGTTCTTCTTGAGGGCCTTCAGCATCACCTCCCGCTTTTTGCCGTACAGTTTTTTGATGTTCTCGACCTGTCCTACCAGCAGCCCGCGCTTCATATACTCGGCCACGATCAGTTGGTTGAAAGTGGGGCTGGCCAGGTCCATGCTCTGCTTGGAGACTATCATCCGGTCGGTCCAGGCGGCCGGGGCCATCAGCCAGGCCAGACGCAGGCCGGGGCAGAATATCTTGGAGAAGGTGCCCAGCACTATCACCTGGTTCTGGGTGTCCAGGCTGTAGATGGGCGGCACATCGTTCCCGGTGAACCGCAGGTCGCGGTAGGGGCTGTCCTCTATGATCGGCACTTCGTATTTATAGGCCAGCTCCAGCAGTTTCTTCCGGCGCTCCAGCGACATAGTCACCCCGGAGGGGTTCTGAAAATCCGGCACCACGTAGATGAACTTGGGCTTCTTTTTCTTCTTGGCCATCCGGGCCAGAACCTTCTCCAGCTTGTCCACCTTCATCCCGTCGTTATCCTGGGGGATGCCGATCATCTTGGCCCGGTAAGCCTGAAAGGCCTGCAGCCCGCCGATGTAGCTGGGCAGTTCCACGATGATGGGATCGCCCGGATCGATGAACACCTTGGCGATGATGTCCAGGCCCTGTTGCGAACCCGAGGTGATCATGATGTTCTCGGGATTGATGCCGGCCTTATGCGCCGCCATCCATTTGGCGATCTCCTGGCGCAGCGGCAGTTCGCCCTCGGTGGGGCCGTACTGCAGGGCCACGTTCCCTTTCTCCCTCAGCACCTGGCAGGCTATCTCCTCGATGTCCTTGAGCGGGAAGGTCTGGGGATCCGGCAGCCCGCCGGCAAAGGAGATGATCTCCGGCTTGCGGGTGTATTTGAGAAGCTCCCGGATCTCGGAGCGCTTCATGTTCAGGGCATTCTTGGAATAGAAAGCAGAAAGGTCTTTGATCATCACAGTTCCTCCGTCTTTATATTTTTTTAATTTGAACGCATTGTCATTATTTTCTGATCTGGGGGTTCTCCAGAAAATCACGGTAGGCCAGCTTGAGGCCCTCCTCCAGCGGGGTGTGTTTGGTCCAGCCCAAACCGTGCAGTCGGCTGACGTCCAGCAATTTCCGGGGGGTGCCGTCGGGCTTGGATTCATCCCAGCGGATCTGGCCCTTATAGTCGACAGTTTTGGCCACCAGTGCGGTCAGCTCCCTGATGGTCATATCCTGTCCGCAGCCGATGTTGACAATTTCGCCGCCGTCATAGGTTTCCATCAGAAAGATGCAGGCCGCCGCCATATCCTCGGAGTAGTAGAACTCCCGGCGGGGCGAGCCGGTGCCCCAGGCCTCCACATAGGGCCGACCCTCCTCCCGGGCCTCGTGGAAGCGGCGGATCAGGGCCGGCAGGACATGCGAATTGAGAGGATGGTAATTGTCGTTGGGGCCGTAAAGATTGGTGGGCATCACCGAGATGAATTTGGTGCCGTACTGTTTGTTGTAAGCCTGGCACATCTTGATCCCGGCGATCTTGGCCACCGCGTAGGGCTCGTTGGTGGGTTCCAGCGGGCCGGTCAGCAGGTATTCCTCCTTCATGGGCTGGGGGCATTCCCGGGGATAGATGCAGGAGGAGCCCAGGAACAGCAGTTTTTTGACCCCGTTGAGGTATGAGGCATTGATGACGTTGCACTCTATCAGCAGGTTATCGTAGATGAAATCGGCCGGATAGGTGTTATTGGCATGGATGCCGCCCACCAGGGCCGCCGCCAGAAAGACATACTCCGGTTTTTCGGCTTTGAAAAATTCACCTACCGCCGACTGATCCCGCAGGTTCAGCTGGTTCATCTCACGCAGAATGATATTGTGATAGCCTTTTTCTTTCAACTGCTTCAGCATGGCCGATCCTACCAGCCCGGCATGTCCGGCCACATAGATCTTGGCATTTTTATCCATGACTTTTCCCTTATATGATTATCTGGCTTATTAAATACTGATCCGCCCTCACAGGGTGAACTTATTCCCCAAGAATTTCTCCCGGGCCCCGGCGTGATCCACGATCTCCTGGGGCGTGCCCGAGGCGAATATTTGGCCCTCGTAGACCACATAGGCCCGGTCGGTGATCTCCAGGGTCTCCCGGACGTTGTGATCGGTCAACAGAACGCCGATGCCGCGTTCTTTTAGTTTGATCACCACCTGCTGGATGTCGGCCCGGGCGATGGGATCTATCCCGGTGAACGGCTCGTCCAGCAGCAGAAAGGCCGGGTTGGTGACCAGGGCCCGGGTCACCTCCACCCGGCGCCGCTCCCCGCCTGAAATGGAATGGGCCTTCTTGTCGGCCAGATGGGTGATGCTCAGCTCCTGCAGCAGGTTCTTCAGGCGATCCTGCCTCTGCTGATCGCTTAAAGGCATCATCTCCAGGATGGCCATGATATTCTCGGCCACCGTCAGCTTGCGGAACACCGAAGATTCCTGGGTCAGGTAGCCCAGGCCGTGCCGGGCCCGCTGGTACATCGGCATGTCAGTAATGTCGGTTTCGTCCAGGTGCACCGAACCTTCGTCGGGCTTGATCAGTCCGGTGATGACGTTGAAGGTGGTGGTCTTGCCGGCCCCGTTAGGCCCCAGCAGCCCCACTATCTCCCCCTGGTTGATCTCGATGGAGATGCCGTTCACCGCCCGGTGCTTGCGGTAGCTTTTGTAGATGTTCTTTATTTTCAGTGTTCGGTTATTTACTTCGGCCATAATCGTCCATCCTTAAGTTCCATTATCCGTTCGGCCCGCCCGGCCAGTTCGTTATTATGGGTCACCAGGACCAGTGCGATATTCTTTTCTTGGTTCATCCGCCATAGCAGGTCGGCCACCGATCCTCCGGACCGGCTGTCCAGGTTGCCGGTGGGCTCGTCGGCCAGGATGACCTCCGGCGAATTGGCCAGGGCCCGGGCCACCGCCACCCGCTGCTGTTCCCCGCCCGAAAGCTCCGAGGGCCGGTGCAGACACCTCTCTTTGAGGCCCACCTCATCCATCAGCTTCTCGGCCAGAGCAAACGATTCATTTTTTTCCATACCGCCGACCAGCAGGGGCAGGGCCACGTTCTCGACCGCGGTGAACTCCGGTAGCAGATGGTGGAATTGGAAGACGAAGCCGATGCTTTTATTTCTGGCCCCTGCCAGATCGTGATCGGACAACAGCGAGGTATCCTGCCCGCCCAGCATAACCTTCCCCGCGGTGGGCCGGTCCAGACACCCCAGGATATGCAGCAGGGTGGATTTGCCGGAGCCCGAGGCCCCCACAATGGAGGCGGTTCCGCCTTTTTCGATGGAGAAGGATAATTCGGATAATACCTTAAGGTCGCCTTTGGGGGCCTGGAATATCCGATTCACATTTATGGCATCTATCACTGCCGTCATTTATTTCTTCCCTTTGATTAAAAATACGAACATGATCACCGCCAGCAGGGCGGCGGCCGCTCCGAAGATGAATGTGGACCTGAACCCCAGGGTCTGCCACAACAGCCCGGCGATGGTGCTGGCAACAAAACTGGCCAGCCCGGTGGACATGTGGTACACCCCCATTCCGGTGGCCCGCAGCTCCTCCTGCACCAGCTTGGAGGCATAGGCCTTGCCCACCCCGTCGGTCAGGGCGGTATATAATCCGTAGACCGCGAACAATACCCACAGCATATGCGGGCTGTGATTGAAGGCGAAGCCCAGATAGACCAGCCCGAAGACCAACAGCCCCAGGGTGAATACCTTGCGTGAACCTATCCGGTCGGCCAGCATCCCGGCCGGGTAGGAACCCAGGGAATAGGTCAGATTGTACAGCATGTAGGCCAGCAGCGACATCACCACCGGATTGGTTGAGAACAGCTCCTTGGCCCGGACGATCAGAAAAACATCCGATGAGTTGCCGATGGCGAAGATCAGGTTGATGAAAATGAATATCTTGAAATCCTGGTTGAAGGCCTTCCACTGGAACTTGGGTTTTATATAGCGGCTGACAAATGGTTTGTCCCGGACGGTGAACAGCAGAAATACCCCCAGCACTGCCGGGACGAAGGCCCATAAAAAGACCGTCCGGTAGGCCGCGGCACCCTCCCCCAGCCGGCTCATGAAGAACAGGGCCGCCAGCGGGCCCAGCACCGCTCCCAGGGAATCCATGGCCCGGTGCAGTCCGAAGGCCCGGCCCCGCAAACAGTCCGGGGTGTGGTCGGCGATCAGGGCGTCCCGGGCCGATGACCTGAAGCCCTTGCCGGTGCGATCCATCACCCGCAGTAGAAGAACCAGCGGCCAGCCGGCCGTCAGGGCGAAGATCATCAGCGGCTTGGACAGGGCCGACAGCGAATAGCCGCCAATCACGAAGGGCCGGCGTTTTCCGATCCGGTCCGACCACCAGCCCGAGAATATCTTCAGAATGCTGGCAGCGCTCTCGGCCAGCCCTTCGATCAGGCCCAGGGCCGCCATCGGGGCATTAAGCACAGTGGTCAGAAAAATGGGGATCAACGGATATAGCATCTCCGAGGAGGCGTCGGTCAGCAGGCTGACCCACCCCAGCCGGACCACGCTGGGCGATATCTTTTTATTCCCGGTATTTTCCATTTATAATTCCCTAAAATCTATTATCCCATATCTGTAATCTTAGTAGGCCCCTTTGGCGGTGATCACCGCCGGAATGGTTTTGATCAGTATCTCCAGATCCATCATGGGCGACCAGTGCTCCAGGTAGTAAATGTCCAACAGCACCATCTCTTCGAAGGACAATTCGCTCCGGCCGGAAACCTGCCACAGCCCGGTCATCCCCTGTTGCCCCTGTAGTCTGTATTTATGCCAATCCTGGTATTTCTCCACCTCCGAGGGCAATGGGGGTCGCGGTCCCACCAGGCTCATATCCCCCTTGAATACGTTGATCAGCTGGGGAAGCTCGTCCAGGCTCAGGCGCCTCAGCCAGCGTCCCACCCTGGTGATCCGGGGGTCCTCCTTGATCTTGAATATCGGACCATCGGCCTCGTTATGCTGATGCAGGTTCACCTTTACCTTTTCGGCATCCTTATGCATGGTTCGGAATTTTAACAACGGGTAGAGGATGCTATTCCTTCCCACCCGGGTCTGCCTGAAGAAAACCGGCCCCGGGGAGTTGAGTTTGATTAGCAGGGCGATTGCCAACATCACCGGGCTGAACACAGCCAGGGCCAGGGTCGAAAGGGAAACGTCCATGGCCCTTTTGACATAGGGGTAAAACCGGCTATAAAAGGTCCCGTGCTGGGTCACAATGGCCACCCCGGCTACATCATATATCCCGGCCACCTTAGCCAATAGGTCATAGTGGTGGGAAATTATGCTGACCTCCATTTTATGGTTGCGGCAGAGATCGATCAGGTCGCTGTAATCGGCCAGTTTAGTGGTCAGACCCGGGATGAATATCTCCTCAACTTTATTTCTTTTGACGGCTATATCGCAATCCCGGTGAAGGCCGATGGCCTTCACCCCTCCGTATTTGAATTGCAGATCCTTTTCGTTCTCCACCAAAAATCCTATTATCTTGTATCCGTAGGCCCGGTTGGTTATCAGATGGTCAAAAACGGCTTTGGCTGTTTTCCCACTGCCGATAATGATTGCATTTTTTATACCCCAGCCGCGCTTCATAAGCTCTTCACTGAATACAAAAAACAATACTCTGCCCAAAGAGAGCAGGAACGGCGCAGCCGTATAATATAAAACAATAAATCCCCTGGAATACCGATAACCTTTTATTAAAAAAACCACCACTATAATGAAAACCAGACTTATAAGTGAAGATTTATATATGTTCAATATTTGTTCCAGCCGATTCATTTTATAGGTGTGGCGATACCCACCGTGCAGCAGCACCGAGAGCAACAGAAAAACCACCAAAGCTACCTTATGTTCCATCTCCAGCGGCTGCGGACCCTGCCCGGGGCCCCATTTTACAAACCACAGGGTCCATAAAATATTGGCGGCAGTCCAGCCTAATATTAAATCGCTGGCTAATATAATCCAGGAATATATTGCGGCCCAATATTTTCTCATCGGTCTCCCTGCCTCTGTTGAAGGAATGCCTTATATTGATCGCTTAAGATTCTGATGAATTTCTGCTCGAATATTTTTTGGTCAAAAGTCTCCGCCTGTTTTCTTACGGTCTTGCTTTCAAATTGGAACTGGTTAAAACCGGTAACCGCTGAAATCAAGCTCTCAGGTGTTTGTTGCTGAAATAATATACCCGTCCTGCCATCCACGATGGTTTCTTCGCTGCCGCCTTTCCCATAGGCTATAACCGGGCGTCCGCAGGCCTGGGCCTCTACCGGGGCAATGCCGAAATCCTCCAAGGCGGGAAATATCAAGGCCCGGCAACCCTGGTAGTACTTCAGCAGCTGGTCATCCGATACCCTGCCGGCAAAATTGATGTTCGGGCCGGCCAAGCATTTTAGCCGGTTGTATTCGCCGCCGTCTCCGACTATTATAAGTTTCAGCTTAAGTTGGTTGAATGCTTTTACCGCTAGATCTATCCTTTTATGCGGCTTGAGCCTGGACACTACCAGGAAGTAATCGCCAATAGCGCTGTCCTCCGGCGGAATGAAAAAATCGGTTTTAACCGGCGGATAAACCACCGTAGAGTGGCGCCGGTAATACTTGGCAATCCTCCTTTGCACTTCCATTGAATTTGAAACATAAAAATCCGGACGTTGGCAACTGCATTCGTCCCATAGGCGGATCCTGCTTAAAAACGGGATCAGAAAGAGATTGGTAACGGCATTATGTTCATGAGAAATATAATGATACCAATCCCATACAAAACGCATGGGCGTATGTACATAACAAAGATGGAATGTTCGGCTAGTGGTTATAGCCCCCTTGGCCCAAGCATTGGAACTGGAGATAACTATGTCGTAATCATTTAGATCGAAGCTTTCCACCGCCAGTGGGAATAAAGCCAATAGTTTTTGATAGTGGCGCCGGTGCCCTGGTAATCGGTTGAGAAAGGACGGGCGGATATCCCAGCCACGGAAATGGCCTGGCAGCATATCGGGATCATGCAGCAGGGTATAGATCGGAGCCTCCGGGAAAAGCCCGTGCAACGATTCCAGAACCCTCTCGGCTCCGCCGTATTGGTTCAGATAATCGTGGACAATGGCAATTTTAGTGTTTTTCAGATTGCTATCCATAAAAAGCTTACTTAAACCTATTACACGGTTATGGCATTATAAAGACGAATCAGTGCCCGTTTAAAAATTGATTATTCCCTGCGAAAAACTGAATCCCAGTCCCAACCCGGCCAACCATTGACTGCGGTTTTGCCCGGAGATATTATCATAGTTTTGGCTGTTTTCATATCTCCATAATCCGAAGACATTCATTAGCCGGTTTTGATTCAAAATTTTAATTACCGTCGTCTGCCATTCCAGGTTAATCTGGCAGCCTAATGTCTTCTCCACCACTCCGGTGGGAAAGGTCTCGTGCCAGGTTGAATCATGAGCCCAGGGTTCAGTCCATGGATCCTCGATGCTTCCCTGACCCTTTCGTTTATAAAATACTTCGGCCGAGCCGATCCAGGCCGAAGAATTCGCAGTTAATTTCCATGACAACCGGTCGAAATCGTTTCCTTCTTCGGAACCGATCGGCTGGGATTCAAACAAGAAACGGTTCCAATCCTTGGATTGATTGTATGTCCATCCGGTGATCATCCGGTAGGAAAGCGATGTGGTGACAAAACAGGGGCTGGATATAACCGCCCAATCGGCCTGTAGGCCAAATCCGGCTTCGGTTGGTTCCTGGTCTCCGGCGGTTTTCCTTTCTATCTGAAAATCATCAATGGTCACCTCTCCGGATAATCTGAAAGGAGGTTTTACGATTTTAAAATCGGCATTCCAGATGACGTTATCGTCAAACTGGCGGTTGATCTGCTCTCCCTGGTAAAGATATAAGGGAATAAGATAATATAGTTCCACATTCCGTCCCGGCCCGCCATAGATCACATATTCATTGAATCCCAATTGAAATGGGGGAAAAGATATCTCGGCCCGATGCCCGGCCAGATAACGGTTGACAAAAACGCTGTCCTTAAGCCAGCCGTCAAGTTTGCCGACAAAACCGTAAAGTTTCAAGTGATCCCCCAGGGTCACACCCCCCTGAATATTCTCGTAAGGATCCCGGCCCGAGAGCGTCAGCCCCAGCCCGCAGTTAATCTGGTCCTTGCCGATCTGGAAAAAGCTTTTATCGCCCGACCACCTTACGTAAACCTGGCCGGTCTTGGCCTTGACTCCGCGCCACTGATACCCGTAATAATTTGAAGAAAGATCGTCACCCGATATTCCTTCATATACGGCGGCGGATGACCACCGTCCGGAGCCCAGCAGCATTCCGCCATGAAACTCGCCGACGGTTGATAATTTATTTTTGTTTTTAAGAAGCTGGGCCTCAACTTGGCCGAAAAGGCGCATTTGTTCACTGCCGGAAAACGGCAGCCCCAGCTCCCGGTAATGTGAGATTGATGTTTCCCTGGTCGAATCGGGGATTGATTGATATTGGCGGTAGGTCAGCGGGCCGTACAAACTCGCCGGCTCGACCAAGCCCCGCAATTCAAGATCATAATAATATGAATTGAACTTATCGTCAATGACTGTGAAATCAGCCGCCGTTATGTTTGACGCAACAAACAGCAACAACG
>JAHJLF010000071.1 GCA_018821925.1 Candidatus Edwardsbacteria bacterium | reverse complement strand
ATGGAGGCAAAATAGTCGTTCATATTGGCTATCAGTTCCTTCTTGCAGACCACGCAGCCCCGCCCGCCCTTCAAACATTCCTCTTTTATCGCAGCGTAGCCCGGGGTAAATATCTGGTGATAGGCGTAGACCATGCAGCCGTCCGGGTGCCCGGGATCGTCCTTGCGGGCCCTGGTGGGATCAGTGTAGGCGCTCATGATCTTCTTGGCGGTCTCATCCGCGCTGTCCTTGATCTCGATGGAATTGTTCAGCGACTTACTCATCTTGGCGTTGCCGTCAAATCCCTTGATCCGGCCGAATGCGCCCACCTTGGCCTCGGGCTCCACGAACACCGGCCCATAGATCCGGTTGAAATCGCGGGCGATCTCCCGGGTCATTTCGATCATCGGAACCTGGTCCTCCCCCACCGGCACCAGGTCGGCGTTGAAGGCCAGGATGTCCGCCGCCTGCGAGACCGGATAGGCATAGAAACCGAAGGGCAAAGATTCACCGAACCCCTTCTGCTTGATCTCTTCTTTGACGGTGGGGTTGCGGCCCACCCGGGCCACGGTCACCAGGTTCATGAAGAATATGGTCAGGTCGGCGATGGCCGGCATCTTGGACTGAATGACGATGGTGGCCTTTTCGGGGTCTATCCCGGCCGCCAGGTAATCCAGGGTCACCTCGATGATGTTATCGTGGACCTTTTGGGGGTTTTCGAAATTGTCGGTCAGGGCCTGGGCGTCGGCGATCAGAATGAAGGTGCGGTACTGATCCTGTAGTGCCACCCGTTCCTTCAATGACCCGAAATAATGCCCTATGTGCAGGGGGCCGGTCGGCCGGTCCCCGGTAAGAATTGTCTTCATTTTATATTGTCCTTTATCTTGTCATGTTTTGTTTTTAATTGACCACCCCCTTAATCCCCTCCTTGAATAAGGAGGGGACTGGGGTCTTGGGGACTGGGGTCTTGGGGTCTGGGGGCTTTGACGGATGGACGCCACGGACAGTGGATAATCCACAAATATATTTTGATCTTTATTACTTTGGTCAGAACAACCTATGTGAGTTCCAAAGCCCCCAGCGCTTCTTTGGTTCTTTCTTGGCGACAAGAAAGAACAGACAGGTACTTAAAACCCGCTGTTGAAATTGCTCTGAAAGATCACTTACTCCTCCACTCTAGCAGCACCATCCAGATCGGCAGATCGTGCCGCCAGCCGGTGCCCTTGATGACCTTCTTGTACCAGGGATTCCGCGGGAACACCATCTCCGGCTTCTGTCCCCCCAGCATGCCGGCCAACTTGCGGGCCTCTTTTAATATCAACTTCAATGTTTTTATATCCCTGGCTACGGCGTTACTGAAAGTCACATACTTCTTGTCCTTGGACTGGATCAGCATGATCACCCCAGACAGCCCCTGCCTATCGAAATAGACATAAACCCGTTTCCCTTTGATCAGCCTGAGCAATAATGCCTGGTCAAAAGTCAGGGCTTTCCAGCCCTCCAGATAAAAGCCCTTCCATAATTTATACCGGCTGTCCTTTTTCAGAAAGGTCATGATATCCGGCAGGTCGCCGGGCCGGGCCGGCACCAGTTTTGTCTCCTCGGCTTTTAGCACCTTGCACCACATCTCGTCGAAATTGCCGATGATCTTCATGCCCTTGGATTTCCCCAGGTGGATGGAGATCTTGTTGTACGAGCCGGTGGCATAGCGGATGAACTTTGGTTTGAACGACAGGGCCTTTACCCAGGTGAAATCCTGGATGGCCCGGCCGATGCCGTGCCCCCGGAAAGTGGGGTCCACCCGCAGCCCTTCCAGCCATAGTTCCCCCGGTCGGTGTTCGGTGATCTTGCCCAGCCCGATGGCGGTGCCGTGCAGTTCGGCCACGAAGAACATACCCTTTTTGTCCTTCAGCCACTGGTCCCAAACCTCGGGGATGTAATCGCCCCAGCGACCGAAGGTCTTGTGGCAGAAATCAAACACCGTGGCCTTGTCCGAGGATTTGGCCTTGCGGAATTTGACGTCCTTTATCTCGAAGTATTTTTTCTTTTTCATGAACTGATTCTCACTTTCCAAGTAAATTTTCTTTGCGCGCTTTGCGTCTTCGCGGTTATTTATCCTCAGCCTCCGGAACTCTCCACCTTGTTCCATGGCGTAAAGCCGTGGCCCAGCACCTCCCTGGCATCGGTCACCACCATGAAAGCCTTGGGATCCAGGGCTTTCACGATCTCCCTGAGCTGGGCCAGCTCCTTGCGGCTGACCACGCAGAACAGAATAGTCCGCTCGGTGCCCTTGTAGAAGCCCTTGCCCACCCACATGGTGCCGCCCCGGTCCATGCCCAGCACCACCTCGCCGCGAATCAGTTCGTAATGGTCGGAGATGATGTAGGCCGCCTTGTTGTACGAGGGGCCCTCCAGGATCACGTCCAGGATCCGGCCCGAGATGTACAGGGTGGTGAAGCCCAGCAGGGCCAGGTCCACCTGCCGGAAGGTCAGCCCGGCCAGGGCGATGATGAAGAAATCGACTATCATGATCCCCATGCCCGGGGTGAAATTGGTGTGCTTGGCCAGGATCTGGGCCACGATGTCCGAACCGCCGGTGGTGGCCTGGTGCCGGAAGGCCAGCCCCAGCCCCACACCCAGCAGCACCGCGCCGTAGATGGAGGCCAAAATGGTGTTCTGGGTGGCGGCCTTAAGTTGAAAAGTGACCTGGAAAAAGTCGGTCAGAAACGCTGTCATGAAAACCGCATAGATAGTGCGAAACCCGAATTTCTTGCCGAACTCCCTAAGCCCCCAGACAAACAGCGGAATGTTGATCACAAAGATCATGGTGCCCACCGGCAGTTTGAACAGATAGTAGAATATCACCGCCAGGCCGGCCGCCCCGCCGGCCACGATCTTGTGTGGCACCAGGAACAGGTCGTAAGACAAGGCCATAAAAGCCGCCCCCAGGGTTATCATGAAAAAATCCCAGATGACCTTGGGAAGCCGGGGCTTCACTATTATCCGTTTTATATTTATATCCATGGCATATCTTACTTTCCGGATTTTTCGTATGCCGCCATCGTAGCGCTGAATATTTTCCGCAAGGGCGCTTTATGTTTTTGGGCCGCCGACAGGCAGGCATCGTATTCCGGCTGGAACTTCTTTTCTCCGTCGGGCAGTTCCGCCACCTTGCCTTCGATGATGCCGTATTCGGTCCTGACTTTGATCGTCTTCCGGGGAAGGACAAAACGATCGATCAGCATCCGGCGGATGCCCAAAGTGGTGGTCTCCCGCATGATGATGTCCACCGCCTTCTTTTCCTGGGGCGGAGAGACCAGGGCCGAAAGCATCACTGCCGGGCGGTTCTTCTTCATCTGGATTGGCGTAAAATAAACATCGGCGGCGCCGGCCTGGAAAAGCAGATCCATTACATGACCGTATATCTGGGGATTCATATCGTCAATATTGGTCTCCAGCAGTACCATCTTTTCCATACCGGATGCAGTATCGGCCATATCGCCCACCATCGCCCGCAGGATATTGGGCACCGGAAGATCCATGGTGCCGGCGCCGTGGCCTATCGTTTCCAATGACATGGCCGGCATCGGGCCAAAAGAATCCGCCAGATATGTCATCAACAGCGCTCCGGTAGGGGTCACCAGTTCGCCGGTCAGTTCGTTCTGGTATATTTTAGCTTTCTTCAGTAGCAGGGCTGTGGCCGGGGCCGGCACCGCAAGGATGCCGTGTCGGCATTTGACCGTTCCCTTCCCGATGTTGAGCGGTGAACAATATATTTTATCGATGCCCAGATCGTCCAGGGCCAGCATGGTCCCGGCGATGTCGATGATGCTGTCGATGGCACCCACCTCGTGGAAGTGTATCTTGTCAACAGTTGTCCGATGCACCCTGGCTTCGGCTCTGGCTAACAATGAAAATACCTCTATGATCCTTTTTTCTGCAGGCGGCTTGAATTTGGCCCTTTTTATCAGGGCTGTGAGCTGGGAAAGATTGCGCTCCGGCTGTTCCCGGTATTTTACCTCCAAATGAAGTCCGCCCACCCCCTGTTTAATGACCTGTTTGAGACGGATATCCCAGCCGGACACCGGTATTCTTTTCAGTTCCCGACCGATCTTTTTTTTATCGGCCCCGGCGTCGATCAATGACGCCAGGATCATATTGCCCGAGGCCCCGGTGGGGCAGTCAAAAAATACTGTTCTCACTTCTTGCAGCCTTTCAGAATGGCGGCCGCCAGATACCCGGCCCCGAAGCCGTTATCGATGTTGACCACCGAAACCCCCGGCGAACAGCTGTTGAGCATGGCCAGCAGGGCGGTTATCCCGCCGAAGCTGGCCCCGTATCCCACGCTGGTGGGCACGGCGATCACCGGACAGCTCACCAAACCGCCCACCACGCTGGGCAGGGCGCCCTCCATTCCCGCCGCGGCTATGATCACCTTGGCCTCCTGCAGGACATCCATCTTATCCAGCAGGCGGTGCAGCCCGGCCACCCCCACATCCCACATCCTGACCACCCGAAACCCGAAGATCTCGGCGGTCAGAGCCGCCTCCTCGGCCACCGGGATGTCGGAGGTCCCGGCGGTAATGACCGCGGCATAGTCGCCGCTCTTTGTTTGCTTGACCTTGGCATTGGTAATGATCCTGGCCTGGGGATGGTAGACCGCCCCCGGGCAAAGCTTTTTGACCGCTTTATAGTGTAATGCATCGGCCCTGGTGGCCATCACCAGGCCCTGCATCTTCTGGAAGATCATGGCCGCCTGCTGAGGAGTCTTGCCCTGGCAGAAGATCACTTCGGGCATCCCCCGGCGCAAAGCCCGGTGGGTGTCAATATTGGCGATGCCGATATCCTGATAAGGCAGGGATGTCAGGGCCTTAAGAACATCCTCCTGGGAGATCCTGCCGGCCTTGAATTTTTTCAACAGTTCAGTTATTTTTTCTTTTTGCATTTTTCTTTCCGTCATCGTAACACCCCTTTTGATAACCGGCCAGGTCGAGTGTTACGAACTTATAACCCAGGCCTTTCAGTTTCTTAACAATGTTTGACGATCTTTTTATCATCGCAGGAATTTCTTCCGCCGGGACTTCGATCCTGGCCAGATATCCGTGATGCCTTACCCTCAGGTTACCGAAGCCTATCTTTTTTAAAAAAGTTTCGGAGCTTCCTATCCTCCTAAGTTCTGAAACTTTTATTGTCCTGCCATAGGGAATTCGAGTAGCCAGGCAGGAATTTGACGGAGCGTTCCAGTTGGGCAGTCCCATTTTTTTGGCCAGCGACCTGATCTCTGTTTTGGTCAGTCCGGCCTCGGCCAGAGGACTTCTGATGCCGCATTTGATAGAGGCTGCCTTTCCCGGACGGTATTCCTTTAGATCATCCGCGGTGCTGCCTTCGATGATGGTCGTTATATCTTTTGCCCGGGCGATCTTTTTCATCTCTCGCCAAAGTATGCTCTTACAGTAATAACACCTGTCGGCTGGATTTGATAGAAATATTTTATTTTTAAGCTCATCGGTTTTTATAACCAGATGATTCAGCTTGAACCTCTTGGCGATCGTCCGGGCGGTCTTCGTTTCATTCTCTGACCGTATCGCCGAGACCGCTGTCATCGCCAGATGATTTTCACCCAAGACCTTTTTGGCCATCACCGCCAGAAAGGTGCTGTCGATCCCGCCGGAATAGGCAACCATGACACTGCCGTAGCCTCTTAGTAATGCTGCCAGTTTTTTCTCTTTGTCGTTTAACCCCACGATCTGCTCTGCGCCTCTGTGTCTCGGTGGCATATCATAGCTCGATGATCCGGCCGCTCATATCGTCCAGCTCCACCACCGCGCAGGTGGATTTGCCGGATAGGTACCCGCAGGCCTCGCCAGGGTTGATCACCAGGGTTCCCTCCTCGGAGATATCCACCTTGTGGGTGTGTCCATAGAGGATCAGGTCGTAGGTGCCGGCCTTGATCAGGCTTTCCAAACAGCGCGGTTCGTGCATCATGCAGATGCTCCGCTCTTCAATTTTCAATTCGTAGGGACCGTTGTGCAGTTCGAACCCGGCCTCCTCGAAGCGTTCTTTAAGATAGACCTTCTCTCCGTCGTTGTTGCCGTAAACTGCTATTAGTTTGAGCCTGGCCTTGGCAAACACCGGAACGATGAACGGCGCCACGAAATCCCCGGCATGCAGCACCAGCTTGACGTCCTCATCGAAGAACGCCTCGCAGGCCTTCTGGCAGGCCTCCAGATTATCGTGGGTATCGGAAATCAATCCAATTTTCATAAGTGCTTTTACTCTTAATTGCATTATTTTTTATTAATTAATAAAGCAACATTACTTTAAATCAATCCGCACATTGATGCCAGATATATTAATTCGTTTAATATTAAATTCATAATCAATTATTTCAACATCGCTTTTTAAAAAACCAGAGCCCTTATCAAATTGCGTTATATAATTCATTTTTAATTTCCTTATTATATCACCTTCAAATAATGCGATATTAGCTGATATTGGAAAATCATATATACTATATTCTTTAATGCTGTGTTTACTAGTATAGCTCTCTGCTATTTGATTACAAGATATTGAAAAAGAGGTGTTATGACTTTTACCTTTATTTATTTCAATATATTTCGGAATGTTTCTAAATTCAACATATCTATTGCCACCTAAACCAAGATATATGTTTAAGTCTTTATCGCTAAAATACACACCACAAGCATTATCACCTTGAATCTTATCATCACATATCCAAATACTGCTTCCTGATTTATTTTTGATTGCATAAATTATATTTACCGTGTCTTGCTTTACATAAATTTTATCCTCAACTTTAATATCAAATTCAATGCCTTTATATTTTAATTGCATCTCTTGATAGCTTGTTTTTGCATAAATTAGCGATGGGATTATAACAAATAGGACAATAATGACTTTTTTCATTTGATGCTCCTTTTCCCTATTATCTGTTCACTATAATCTATTGTCTATCGCTGGCATTTGGGGCACCAATATGTCCCCCGGCCCCGGAAGATCTCCTTGGCGATGGTCCCTCCGCATCTTCGGCATTTGTTTCCCTGCTTGCCATACACCCGGTGCTTCACCTGGAACCAGCCCTTCTTGCCCTGCCCATCGCGGTAGGTGTCTACTGAACTTCCCCGGGCGGCAATGGCCTCCTTGAGTACCTGAACGATGGCCCGATGCAGTTTCTTCAGTTCCGGACCGGTCAGCTTGTTGGCCGGGCGCTGGGGAGCAATGCCTGCCCGGTGCAGAGCTTCCGCGGCGTAGATGTTTCCCAGTCCGGCCACGATGGTCTGGTCCAGCAGCATCGGTTTTATCGGCCCCCTGCGCTCGCCCAGCCGCTCCTTCAATGCCCCGGGAGTGAATCCCTTCTCCAGCGGCTCCGGGCCCATCTTTTGGAGGGACGGAATACTACCGACATCTTTAACCAATTCGATGGATCCGAACTTCCGCTGATCTGAGAACACCAGCCTCCTGCCGCCGCTAAAGTAAAAGATGATTCTGGCCGCCTTGGGCAGAGAATCACCTTTTGCCTGATACTGCAACACTCCGGTCATTTTCAGATGGACCACCAAAGCCTGCCCGGTATCCAGGTGGAGGATCAGGTGTTTGCCCCTTCTGCCGAACCGAACAAAGATTCTCCCCGTAATTTCACGGATGAATTTTTTCGCTGTGGCGCCTTTCAGGGAGCCGGGGTTTAGTATCTCAATCTGTTTGATCCGCTTTCCGGCAACGCTCCGGGTAAGGTCCCTTCGGACCGTTTCAACCTCCGGCAGTTCCGGCATTGCTTTAGTTGTCCTCGCCCAGGTTCTTCATATCGTTCTCCAGGGCGTCCAGCTCGGCCAGCAGGTCATCGGCCTCGCTGAGGGTATTCTCGTTCCTGGCCCTGATGGCCTGGTCAGCCTCGGCCGACTCTTGTTCTCCGGCAATAGCCTCAGGCATCTCTATACTTATTTCGGGGATGGCCGATTGAGGTTCTTCGCCGGGGAATACGATCTCCGGACCCCCGGGCTCATCTATCTGGATCGGGGACACCGGGGCTGCCTGCGGGGCGCTGATTCCGGCGTACTCCTGGATCAGCGTCCGCTGGCGCTCCCGAAGCTGGGAGAGCTGCTCCTCCAGTTCATGGTTCCTGGCGGTCAGTTCCTCGTTCCGGTCCCGCAGATCCTTGAGGACCTTCTCCCATTTCTGCCTCTGCTCCTGATATTTGAGCTGTATCTCCTGTATCTTGGCCTGCACCTCCACCCGCCCCTGGGCCGTGGCGTTCTGAACGTCGTTCTGGCGCTGGGCCTGCATCTCCGACTGGGCCCGGGACACCGCGCCCTGGATCTCGCTGTGGTGCTTCAACTCGAGCTGATCGATCTTGTCCTGCATCTCCTGGCGGACCTCGTTGACCGCGGCTTCGATCTGCTTATAGGTCGACTGAGAAGCAGCCTGGGCTGGAGCGGTTGGCACAGCCGGCTGAACAGGCGGCGGCTGAGGTATATTGAAGGCCGGTGGAGCAGCAGGCCTGGGCACCGTTTGCTGCGGCGGAGGGGCCGGGGCTTCCTGGATAGGCATCCTGGGCGGCGGTTGCGGTATATTGGCGGCCGGAGGTGCTGGCGGCCGGGGCGCCATTTGTTGCGGCGGAGGCGGCGGAACCGGCTTGGGCATGGCCGGAGGTGCGGCCGCTGCTGGAGCATCGGCGGTCACAATCTTGCCGAAAATATCATCCAACTCGTCGTCCAGACCGGCGCCCAGCAAACCGTCGGGGCTGGGCATGCCGGCGGGCTTTCCTATCGGAGCCCTGGGGGCCGCCGGAGCCTGTCCCGGCACGGCCGGACGGGGCGGCGGTTTGGGGGCCAGGTTGGTAAGCCAGGCATTGAACTGCCCTGCGTCTTTTTGATTATCTTCTGGTGGTACCATATATCTAACCTTTCAAGATTTACTGAAATGGGAATTTTTGATTTTATAAAAATTGCTATAATTGTATCTTCAGCAAAGGGGTTGGGGCTTTCAAAACGAAATCCTGATTAATTCCTTCGACTATGTTTTTTTGTCCTCTAAACGTAAGAAGGGCCATACATTCATCAATGGTACACCATTTATACTGACTATGCTCGTCATTTAGAATAACGTCGGCGTCAACATCGACGAACCCCACGAAAACTGGGGCTATCCAAATTGAGTCCTTTCTTATCTCATAGAACTGTTCGCATAGGCTAGCTGAATAAAGATCCTTGATATCCAAACCGGTTTCTTCCCGAGCCTCCCTAATAGCAGCTTCATAGGCCTTTTCATTTGCCTCAATTCCACCTGCCACATAACACCAGGAACCCACTGGCTCATATTTTCTTTGCAATAAAAGGAACCGGCTTTCGCCTTTGACTTTTTTAATTAAAACCATTACCGCACCATAGGCCCTTATTGGTATCTCGTTCATCAATTCCTAATCCTAATAAAAATATGTCCGTGTGAATCCATGAAAATCAGTCGAATCAGTGTGCCGCTATTTCCCCACTCCGCAGCATTTTTTGTATTTCTTCCCGCTGCCGCAGGGGCAGGGATCATTGCGCCCCACATCTGGGCCGGACTTGACCACCGGGGCCTGTTTGGGCCGGCCTTCTTCGTCGCGGGGGATCATTCTCCGTGTTGCTGGCGCCTGACTGCCATCCTCGATCGGCCCGGCCGCCGTTGGCGCGGCCAATTCCGGCTTGAAGGCGGTCATGGCCACCGGCCTGGCCCGGGGCGGCGCCACGTTGACCGGGTGGGCCTTGAACAGCAGTTCGATGGTGGCCGAGTCGATGGTATCGTTCAGCTCCATGAACATGGCGTAACTTTCCTTCTTGTACTCGATCAGGGGATCCTTCTGCCCGTAAGCCCGCAGGCCGATGCCCTCCTTGATGGCGTCCAGGTTGCTCAAATGCTCCCGCCATTTCTCGTCGATGGTCTGCAACAGGGCGAAGTGCTCCAGCCTCCTCATCAGTTCGGAGCCCAGGCTTTCCTCCTTCTGCTTGTATCTCTCCCTGACCGCTTCCTGGAGATATTTCTCCAGCGAAGTTATGGTCATCCCGTGATATTGATCTTCGGAGACCGAAAGATCCATCAAAAAATGTCTCCGCAGATCATCCTTAATGCCGGCCCAGTTCCAGTTCTCGGGATACTCCTTTTCATTTGTATTGCCGGCCAGGATGGCATCCACCACCCGGTCCATCATCTCGTTTATTTTATCCTGCAGATTGTCGTCGGTCAGGGCCTCGTGCCTTATCTGATAGATGGCCTCGCGCTGCCGGTTCATGATATCGTCGTATTCCAACAGGTGCTTCCGGATGTCGAAATTATGTCCCTCCACCCGTTTCTGGGCGACACCGATCTGGCGGGTCAGCAGGGGATGGGTGAGCACCTCGCCTTCCTCGGCCCCCAGCTTCTCCATCACCCCGGCGATGCGCTCCGACCCGAACAGCCGCATCAGATCGTCCTCCAATGTCAGGAAGAAGCGGGAGGACCCGGGATCTCCCTGCCGGCCGGCCCGGCCTCTCAGCTGGCGGTCTATGCGGCGCGACTCGTGCCGCTCGGTACCGATGATGTGCAGGCCGCAGGGAACCTTCTCCCGGCACTTTAGCGTTTCGTAATGGGGGCATTGCTCCGTAGAGTCGTCCTGGCTTACCAAGCGGCAGTGCGAGCTTTTGACCACCCCCGGACCCAGTTTGATGTCGGTGCCGCGCCCGGCCATGTTGGTGGCGATGGTCACCGCGTTGGGCTGCCCGGCATTGGTGACGATCTCAGCCTCTTTCTGGTGGTGCTTGGCATTGAGAACTTTATGATTGATGCCCTTGCGGGTCAGCATCCGGGACAGGGTCTCCGACGCCTCCACCGACACCGTGCCCACCAGCACCGGCCGGCCGGTCTTATTCATCTCCTCTATCTCGTCGATGACGGCGTTGTATTTTTCCCGGCGGGTGCGGTAGATCACATCGTCGTAGTCGGATCGCCGGATGGGCTTGTTGGTGGGCACCACCGCCACGTCCAGCTTGTATATCTCGAAAAATTCCGAGGCCTCGGTCTCGGCGGTACCGGTCATTCCGGCCAGCTTGGCGTACATCCGGAAATAGTTCTGGATGGTGACGGTGGCCAGGGTCTGGGTCTCCCGCTCGATAAACACGTTCTCCTTGGCCTCAATGGCCTGATGCAGGCCGTCGGAGTACCTCCGTCCGGCAAGTATCCGCCCGGTAAACTCATCCACGATCAGCACCTTGCCGTCGCTGACCACATACTCCACGTCCTTCTCGAACAAAGAGAAAGCCCGCAACAATTGCCCGATGTTCTGGTTCTTCTCCGACCGCTCGGAGAAGGTCTGCTCCAGCTTGATCCGGGCCTCGGCCTTCTGGGCTTCGCTCAGAGAATCGTCGCTGTTGATCCGGTGCATCTCCTCGGACATGTCGGGGATGATGAACAGCTCAGGCTCCTTGGGCGAAATGGTCTGGCGGCCTTTCTCGGTCAGGTCCACCACGTGGGATTTCTCGTCTATGGAATAGAACAGGGGCTCGTCCAGCTCCCACATCTTCTTGTCGCGGATGAAGTCGTTCTCCACCTCCTGCATCAGCCTTTTGTTCTTGCCGTCCTGCAGCAGCTTGGAGAGTTTCTTGTTCTTGGGCCCGCCCCGGTAGGCCTGCAGCAGCTTGATGCCGGCCTGGTATTCCTCGCCCTCGCTCAGCAGTTTTTCGGCCTCGGCGGTGATCCGGTTGACCAGCAGTATCTGGCTCTCCACCAGGCGCTCCACCGGCCTCTTCAATTGATCGTAACGGTGGGTGGAGTGCTCCACCGGCCCGGATATGATCAGCGGGGTGCGGGCCTCGTCGACCAGGATGGAGTCCACCTCGTCGATGATGGCGTAGTAATGCTCCCGCTGAACGCACTGCTCCAGGCTGCCGGACATGTTGTCCCGCAGATAATCGAAGCCGTATTCGTTGTTGGTGCCGTAGACGATGTCGCACTGGTAGGCGTCCCTGCGCTCCGGGGTACCGGGCTCGGTGTCGTCCAAGCAGCCCACCGTCAATCCCAGGTATCGGTAGATCTGGCCCATCCACTGGCTGTCGCGCCGGGCCAGGTAGTTGTTGACCGTCACCACATGGACCCCGCGCCCGGTCAGGGCATTAAGGTAGACCGGCATGGTGGCCACCAGGGTCTTCCCTTCGCCGGTGGCCATCTCCGCGATCTTGCCCTGGTGCAGGACTATGCCCCCCAGCAGTTGGACATCGAAGGGCACCATCTCCCAGGGAAGTTCCATTCCCACTACCGTCCAGCTTTTCCCCGTATGGCGGCGGCAGACCTCCTTGACCACGGCAAAGGCATCGGGCAGCAGGTCGTTCAGAATCTCCTGGTCTTCCCGCCCCTGCTGGCGTTCCTCAGCGATCCTGGTTTTGAACTGGGCTGTCTTGCCCTGAAGCTCGGTTTCGGAGAGGCTTTTATATTCCTCGAAATACCGATTGATCTCATCGATCCTGGGCTGGAGTTTTTTGGCATCCCGTTCATACTTGCTGCCGAACAATTGTGTCAGTATCTTTCCGTACATAATATCTTATAACATTCTTAAAATTTAAACACTTATCCAAGCAAATTTAACACAATTTTGATGATTTTGCAAGCAAATAAGAAGGGGAACGGCCTTACAGCTGATCCCCTTTTATTTTGGAATTTATATCCTACTCCACGGCGCTATGGAAAACATTCCTCACCTGGCCGAGTGAAACGGCCTGTTTCAAGTGCCTACGGACTGATTCCCTGCCCATGGCCCGGCCTAACAGCTTCAGCACCTTCAGGTAACCCCGGATATTCTCGCTGGTGAATACGGGTTGTAACTAATCTCCGTCACTAAGTTTGTGTAAAAACAGCCCGACCCTCAAATACGCTCTCAGGATGAACGACGGAGCATGATGTTTCCCAAAATAATAATAAAGTGATCGGCGGTGTTCCTCGGCCATTTTCTTTTTTTCCAGCTCGGTGCTCTTCCCCCAATAATGGATCAGCTCGGCCTGCGGCACCACCCAGCTCTCCCAACCCTTCAAATGAGCCCGGTAGCACAGGTCGGTATCCTCCAGATACATGAATATATTTTCATCGAAGTTGCCGACCTCTTTCAACATCTCCCGTCTCAGAATTATGCAGACCCCGCCCAGGGCCTCCACCCGACAGGGACGGTCCAACGGGATCTCCTGTTGCAGGTATTTTTTGGAACCGGGGTTGCCCGGCCAGATTGATGACACGGGAGATTTCCGGGCGAAGATTATATTTGAATATGTGGGGAACCGGCGAAAGGTCGGTTGAAGACTGCCATCCTCATTTAGCACCTTTGGGCCGGCCAGGCCCGCCCGGAGATTACCATCCAGGAATTTTATCAAGCTTTTGAATAGGCCCTTTTTTATAACGGTATCGGGATTGAGAATCATGAGGTAACGCCCGGAGGATACAGCCATCCCCTGATTGCAGGCTCGCCCAAAGCCGAGATTATCAAGGTTCTTGATTAATTTGACATCGGGAAAATCGACGGATATTGTTTCGGCGCTGCCGTCGCTGGAGGCGTTGTCCACTACTATCACTTCCAGATTTTTATCCGTCGATGACCACTCGGCATAGAGGGAATGCAGGCACTGCCTGAGCAATTCCCTGACGTTCCGGTTGACGATAATTACGCTTAGTTCCATCATTTTCACCCCTAAAGAAAATAGAGACGAATATTTCCGTCTCTAAAACATTGTTTAAATGTTTGGTTGATTATAACCGGCCCAGCAGCCTTATTAACTGAAGGCGCCACACCATCCAGGCGGCTTCGTAAATGATCTTCTTGGACATCTTGGATTGCCCGACCTTGCGTTCTTCGAAGATGATGGGCACCTCCACCACCTTGAATTTCTTGTAATAGGCGTTGAAATGCATCTCTATCTGGAAGGCATAGCCGTTGGATTTTATCCGGTCCAAATTGATGGCTTCCAGCACCCGGCGGCGATAGCATTTGAATCCGCTGGTCAGGTCCCGCACCGGCACTCCGGTAATGATCCGGGCATATATATTGGCAAAGTAGGACAGTAGCAGCCTCTTAAGGGGCCAGTTGACCACGTTCACTCCGTTCAGGTAGCGGGAGCCGATCACCAGATCGTATTCCTTGATCTTCTCCAGGAAGACCGCCAAGGTTTTGGGCGGATGGGAGAAGTCGGCATCCATCTCGCAGATCAAATCGTACTTGTGTTCCAGCGCCCACTTGAAGCCGGTCACATAGGCGGTGCCCAGGCCCATCTTGCCCGGCCGGTGGATCACATTGACCCTGGAATTCTTGGACGAGATGTCATCTACCATCTGCCCGGTGCCGTCGGGGGAATTGTCGTCAATGATCAGCACATTGATGATCGGATCAACGGACAAAATCTGATCAATAATAGGGGATATGTTCCCTTTTTCGTTATAGGTCGGGACGATCACCAGACAATTCATTTTCTTCTCCCTATGATCGCTAATACAATGATACCGGATAAAATGATTATAGCAGAAATTATGCTGATTGTTAACCCTAATATGAAATATTTTGAATGATATTTGAACTCCACCCGGTGTTTCCCCTCCGGGATCGGAACCGCCCGGAAGGTGTAATTGGCCCGGAACACCTTGGCCGGAACCCCGTCGACAAAAGCCTGCCAGGCAGGGTAATGATTGTCGCTGAAGACCAGGATGCCGGGCTTGTCAGACTCGGCGGTCATCAGCACCCGATTGGGCTGGTAGGAATCAATGATCACCTGGCCCGCCACATTTTCCGAGGGGATAAAATCAGCCAGATTCTCCTCTAATATGACTGATTTCGAGGGGTCGAAATCCGGTTGTTTCATTCTTTCCAGGATGCCGCTGCCCTGGGCTATATTTTCATAACGACCCACTATCCAAGCCCTGGGAAGAACAGTCTGATTTTTAAAGATCTTAACCCGGCCGTTATAGCAGGAATCGGCCAGCACAAAGCTGGGATGGTTCACCGGCTGCTGCATCAGAAGATATTTGACGTTAAGGATGTTGAGGAATGCCGGCGCCTGAAAGAGATTATGAAAGTCCGGTAGCAGTCTTTTGGAATCGGTTCCCACAAACTCGCTGTATCGTTTTAAGGGGTTGGGATGCTCCCCCCCTACCGTCTGCACGCCGAACAATGACAGGTAGTTGCCCTGCTGGTGAACCTGCAGGGGCCAGGTCCGGTAGATACTATCGTCTTTTTCCAGGGTCCGGACCACCTCATCCTTGGCAAAATATTCCTCCGGGCCGGCTACTATCTTGATGAATTTCGCATCCACCCTCCACAGCTCCAGGAAGATCAGCAAAGCGATCATAATTGACCACCACTTGAAGGTGAGACGTTTCCTGGCCAGCAGAACCGTAAGTATCGCGCCGGCAGCCAGGAAAGCATAGGCCATCCAGAATCCCCTGGCCATCTCTGGAAAGCTTTGCCACAGGGCCTGCGCTCCCCAGCCCTTGGCGGCAAAAGCGGAGAGCATGGAGGTCATTCCGTCCTTAGCCGCAGAGAATATGGTGCCGAAAAGCAGAACAATTCCCAGTATTATCAACAGCCCATTGCTTATTTTCTCCTTATACTCTCCGTTCATCAGGGCCTGGATGCCCATAGCCATTAAAACCACAGTGGCAAAGGAAAATACATTGAATATCATGGCCGGGCTGCGGAATTTGGCCATGCCCGGGATAAGATAATAGATCAGGTAATACAGCGGAGTGAACCCGCCAAAGGCTACAATTAAAGCAAAGCCCCCCAGGCAGAGGAAAAATATCTTCAGCTTCTTTCTCCTGCTATATAACAGCCCTAGCATTGCCAGCAAGAACGGAATGACACCGAGGAATTCTGTATGAAGCTTAAGATCCCTCCGCCCCCAGTACCAGTGAGTGGGTCCCTGCTCGGAGTTCTTGTCTATCATGCCGGAGAACTCCGGCCAGACGATATTGACTATCTCCTCCGGCGGCATGGAATACGACGTGGCGAACTGGTATCCCTTATCCTGTCCCCGGGGGGAGAATTCCAAGTAATGGTTCAAAGGAATGGCCTGCACGGCATACAAGGAGAAACCGAAAACCAGGATTATCGCGCCCCTGATCAGGCCGGACGATAATACTTTTTTAAGCGGCAGACCATTCTTATATCTGGAATACAATCTGGCCAGGGCATAGAAAAATCCAACTATCAGCAGGTAATAGGTCATCTGCACATGGGGGGAAAGCAGGGCCAATCCTATCACTAGCGCCGAGCATAGCGACCACAACAGCCATTTTTTCCAGGCATCTGAAACTATTGACCTATCTATGAACAGCAACAGCCACGGTAGCAGGCTGGATACGATGATCTTTCCGTCATGCCCGGCATAGATCAGGCTGACCATGGCCCCGGTGAACATATAAGCGATGCCGGACAAAAATGAGGCCGTGCCGGAGAACCTGAGATTGCGCAGGAATAGATAGGTCCCGAACCCGGCCAGGCAGACATGGATAAAATAGTACCAGGCATTGAGAATATTCGGTGCTAATACTTTTTGCAAAATCAAGGAAATTGGGTAAAACGAGTGCCCGTAAACTACAGCATCAACCACCGGAGCCCCGCCATAAAGGCCAGGGTACCATAAGGGGAATTGTCCGTAATTTTTTACGCTGTCAAAGATAAATTTATAGGTCATATAGGCACCGGAGACAAAATCCGAGCCGAATATCATGCAATCGGAGAACAGGGACCTATTGAACACAACCAGGCCCAAAATGAGGTAGATTGCAATTACCAGTCTATTATTGGCAAAAAAATCTTTCCCGGTTTCCGATTTTATCTGGCCTTTTACAGGAACTGATGTTGTTTTTTTAACCCTCTTCAAGTTTTACCTCTAAATTTTTAAATTTCAAAGAAAATAATGTCATCAGAACATCAAACAACGTAAAACAAAGTCGAGAGAGTACTGCAACGATGACCGCCACCGGTGCCGGAATGTAAAACTTAAGCAGGAAGCTTAAAATTCCTTCCCTTACGCCCAAACCTCCTGGAGTAACAATACTCACAAAGCCCAAGGCATAAGCCCCTCCATAAGCCCCGATGGCCGGCATCAAACCGCTTGTCCCTATTCCAGGATAAAGTGATTTGATTAAAATAAACACGGAGATGCCCTGAAGAATCCAGGCAATTATATAAATGACTAACAGCGAAATTATACTTTGATACCTGTATGAGATATCGGTTTTGACTACTTTCCCCATTTTGGGAACATACTTCCATACCCGGGGCAGTATCTTGGGGTGGACTATGCCCATAAGAGATATGAACAACAACCCGCTCGCCAGGAAGATGGTCGGAGAAAGATGGGTGTTATAGTATGACAGGCTAAGGGAAAATACAAAAATCGATGCCGCCAGTTGAACGATCATTTCTATTATTATTCCCGCAGCAGAAACCGATTCTGGTATTTTTTCCCGGCTGCAAAGCCATATCCTGCCGCCAAGGGCCAGGACATGTCCCGGAATGAATTTTGCCAGGTGCGAGCCCGATACCGTCCAAAATGCTTTAGTCCATTTTATTTCACACCCCAAGCACTTAAGAATATAGCGCCAGGCGGAAATCCCCAGATAGAAAGATAGGGCTAATGGAAGCAACGATAACAGTAATAACCAATAGTTCAATTCCAGGTAGCTTTGCTTCAAAGAGCTCCAATTGACAACTATCACCTTGGTTAGAAAATAGGCAATACCCAGAATTATCGCAATTCCCAATACGCTCTTAATGATCTTTTTTATATTGCTGTTCATCTCGGTTCTTTATCTGTCGATAACGGCATAATAATAAATATTTTTCCAGCCGACAGCTGCCATAGCTCGCTTTATAAGTGTTTCATTGCGGGGACGCCCGTAGTAGCTGCTTTTTGAAATCTTAAAATCCTTTAATATAGATTCCCATTGCTCTTTGGTCAACAGCCTTTCCCCCAAGGCATTGGAAAGGTAGAACTTTGTCGGGACGCTGAAAACAATCCTACTGGCAACCCTCAATTGTTCTTTTATAAGCTTCTGAATATCATTATTCTCAAAATGCTCAAAAAACCCCTGGTGACAGATAATATCGAAACTGTCATCCTCATAAGGCAGTTTAAAAGCGTCGCCTTCCTTTATTTTCAACCCGCCCTTCAGGTTGTCGTTATTCTCTTGGGATTTCTTTATCACATTGGGGTCGTTGTCTATGGCATGGGTTTCTATTCCCAGATACGAGAGAAATATCGAGGTTGACCCGCCCCCCACGCCGATCTCCAATATTTTTTTGGGGCCACTATTCCATATTTCCAGAAGATATGGCTTATGGGAATATGCGTGATCTATCAGTTCTCCCAGCTCCAGTTTGGCGCCATATACTTTGCCCCATTCAGGATGGCCCATTTGTCGGCTCCTCATATAACGTATTGCAGTTAGTATAACATGCACACATAAATCAGGTCAATAACAAAATATCGGGCATGTATGCTACATGCCCGATATTCAGAAAAATCAATATTGCTTATTTGACAAATACGATCTTATTATTATAAATTTTGGAACCGAATTTAGCCCGGCAGAGATAGACGCCGGAGGAAACCTTGGCGTTATTTGCATTCAACCCGTTCCAGGAAAGATTGTATTGCCCCGACTTCTGCTCTCCGCTGAAAATTCTCTTGACCAACCGGCCTTCAATATTGTAAACAGCAATGTCCACCGGGGATTCTATAGACAAATTGTATGATATTTTTATACCGCTAATGTTGGATGTGATTTTCACATCAAATCTGTTAGCCGTAGTTTCATTTTCGGTAGTCCCGGATGACACCAGATAATTAAGCGATACCTCATCAACCACCGGGGCTTCAAAGAAACTGTTGGAATTATAGGTCAGCTGGTATTGGGCGTATTTTGCAGTTGGGGCACTGGCCTTTGAACCGGACTTGGCCACCGGGTTCCATCCGCTCCAGTTGATTTCATCCGGCACAGCTGTGCTGCCGGTTCTCATTGAAAACTCTACCGAGGTGCTCTCAGGGACGGTTGCCACCCAGGAACAGCTACCCCACTCATAAGTGTCTGTGCCGTTCCCGAAAACCGAGGAACCATAGGTTTCCGATTTTGAGCGGTTGTGGGCATTACCGTTATCCTTGGTCGAAAGATGCGCATATACCGATGGCATAGAATCCAATAGAGTAACATTCCTGTTATGATCTATGCTGAAAAGGTAAGTGTTTGTATTTACGGTTGTTCCGGAAAACCCTGGCCCCTGTATGCCGTTCGTCAAAAGCACCTGCAGATCCGAAGAACCTTTAATAAACTTCCCGACCAGTGGGCCAACAGCGCCATGCCCCTGCAATTCTGTCCTTTCAGAGATTAGAAAATTCGGCCCCCAGTAAATATACGACGGAATGTCGTGGGTTACATCATTATACCAGTTCGCAATAACTATATCATCGTCCCCGTCCCGGTCTAGATCAACGATGGTATTCCCCCGGGCACCAAGGGTAGGCAGTAAGGTCCTATTGGCATCAGAAAAGCCAGAAGAACTCCCCCAGTAGATATATGAATTATCGATATAGTTATCGCCATTGTTGCTAAAAACAATATCCAGCCAGCCATCCTTGTTTAACTCGCCTATTGATACGCCTTGATCGTGCCCTGCATTTAAAAGAGTTCTATTGCCGGTGGAGTAATATATGGAATCGGTACCCTGGCCCCAGTAAATAAAGGAAAATGCTTATTCCCTTTACTCACCAGATTTTAATTGACAAGCCCTATTAACCCATGCTAAACTCCCGGTATAACAATAAATTAAAGGAGTTTGGTATGAAAGAACGCCT